>DASPVG010000171.1:0-11186 GCA_035622455.1 Terriglobales bacterium | reverse complement strand
TAAGATTTCGCCCGAGCGTTTTATCCGAATTCCTCCTCAGAGAATCGCGGCCGGAAAAACCATCGCATTCGGGTTGCGCAAGACCGCTGCCGGCACCGCCATCCCATATCCGGCGGGCCTGGCGGTGATCGGAGACGACGGCAATGCGGATAAGTTGCTGGTCGCCAATAATTATTCCGACAATATTGTGCTGCTCGATTCCTCGAGCGGGTTAGTGCTGAAAAGCTTTGATGTCAGCTCGCACGAGCTCATTCCCTCTGAGTTTCCCTATGCTTGCGTCGCCTCCCACGACGGGGTGCGCGCCTGGTGCAGTTTGTGGAACGCATCGCGCGTGGTAATGCTGAATCTGGAATCAGGGCGCATCCTCGGCTCCATTCCGGTCGGTCCGTCGAGCCAGCCAGCCTCCCCGGGATCTCATCCCACGGCGCTCCTGCTCAGTCCTGACGAGAAGGAGCTTTTTGTCGCGTTATCGAATGCCGACGAGGTCAGGATGATCCCGATCGACGGTGGACTCGACCGACATCTGGGCACAAATCTCCTTGGAGATCTCACTGCGATCAAACTGTCTCAGTCTTCCGGTTCCTGTCCCGACGCTCTGGCCTTGTCATCGGATGGTTCCAAGCTGTTTGTTGCCGATGCCTGCATCAATGCCATTGCCGTTTTCGACCTGGCGGCGATTCGGCACGGTCCGGTAACAGTCATGCCGAGATATGCGCCAATCGGCTCCATTCCGACGGACTGGTATCCAAGCGCCTTAGCCACCGTTGGGGACGACCTTCTCATCGCCACCTCCAAAGGGCAGGGAAGCGGGCCTAACAACTTCGGGGACACGACCGGTCCGACCATTCATCCCCGGCAATATGCTTACATCCCGACTTTACTCTACGGCTCGATTGCGCGAATTCACGATCGCGATGTTGAGGCGGAATTACCGGACTTTACCCAGAGAGTCGCGCTCAGCAACCACTTCAATTCTGACCCGGGGCATCTGCAGTTCCCCCAGAATTCCAATCCCATCCGTCATGTGATTTACATCATCAAAGAAAACCGCACCTACGATCAGGTGTTGGGGGACTTGAAAGTCGGCGATGGAGATTCCTCGCTCACGCTCTATGGCAGCGACATCACCCCCAACCAGCACAAGCTCGCGCTTCAGTTCGGGGTGCTTGACAATTTCTACGACAGCGGGGAGGTCTCGGGCGATGGGCACGAATGGTCCACGGCGGCCATTACCAGCGACTACAACGAGAACACCTGGCAAATTAATTACCGCAGCAAAGAGCGTACCTACGACTTTCAGGGCAGCGTCGCCGACGAGTTGCCGCTCGAGCACGATATGCCGGACGTAGACGCTCCCGCCACCGGATACATTTGGGACAACTTGGCTGCCCACGGATTGAGCTATCGCGACTACGGAGAATTCCTGGTGACCATATGGTGCAGGTCAGAGCACACGCGTCCCTCCCCTTTCTCCGTGAGATGTGAGCACGCTGCGGTCAGCCAAGGCCAGCCCTTGCCGTCGAATGTCGGTCAGCCTCATGGCAGTGCCAGCCCGTGGCCCTGGCCGGTTCCGATGATGCAATTGACCAAGCCGACCAAGGCTGTTCTGCGTGGCCACATCGACCCGAATTTTCCAGACTTTAATACCGATTATCCCGATCAACTGCGGGCCGACGAATTCCTCAGCGAGTTCGACGGGTTTGTGCGCGCGCAGCAAGAGGGTAAGGGGGAACAGCTCCCTAGGTTTGTCTTGCTGTATTTGCCCGACGACCATACCCACGGCGCCGCCCCGGGCAGCCCCCGGCCCACGGCTTCGGTGGCGGATAACGATCTAGCGGTTGGCCGAGTGATCGAAGCCGTTTCCCACAGTCCTTATTGGGACGACACCGCGATTTTCATCCTGGAGGACGACGCCCAGGATGGGGCCGACCACGTCGACGCCCATCGCTCGATCGCCTTCGTCATAAGCAAGTATTCGCCCGGTTCCTCGGATCAGCCCTACGTGGAACACCATTTCTATACCACCGTCAACCTGGTTCACACCATGGAGGTGCTGCTCGGACTCCCGCCGATGAATCAGAATGATGGTTACGCGCCGGTGATGAGCTTCATGTTTTCGGGCAGTGGGCGCCAGCCGCCATTCACGGCAGACTGGAGCAATCGCGATAACCGTCTGATTTACCAAATGAATCCGCCCCACGGACAGGGTTCCCAGGAATCCAAGGCCATGGACTTCTCCCGCCCGGACGCGGTCAATCCTCAGATACTCAATCGAATTCTTTGGCAGGATCGCAAGGGCAACACACCCGTACCTGTGGCAAGGAATGGCTTGCTTCGGCTACCCGCGCTGGCTGAAGGATGCGGCAGCAACTGAAAGCGCAGGTTCAGGCGGTAACACCGGGTTTACCGCCAGGCGGTTGCGCCATTCACGGCGCAACTCCCAGGTCGGAGAACGAAAAGGCAAGCGATACATTGGAATACTCTTTCCCTTGGACCTCGACATAGGGGTATATGAAGTAGTTCAGCGGCTGGGCTGCCTGACGCGGATTCAGCTCAAGGTCGCGGCCGACGGTGAACTGCACGCGATTCGCATCGAGAGCGCCAAAGAAATAATTCTTCTGCTCGGGATGTTTCGACGCCTCGGAGATATCGACGGGAACCCAGCCGTGTTGCGGTTCGAAGAATTCCGCCCAGCAATCGTAACCGGCAATCTCGCCGGAATGGTTCCCAACCGGCAGGGAAAATCCCATTTCGAATCGTGCCGGGATCCCCTGGGATCGCGCCATGGCAATGAATAAAGAATGAAAGTCCGTACAATCGCCTTTCTTGGCATCGCAGGCATAGAGCACATCGCCGCGCCCCCACCCGCTGCCGGTTCTGTCGTACTGCAGGTTGGCCAAGACATAATCGTAGAGGGCCTGGGCTTTGGCGAGAGGGGTCGTCTGGCCTTCGGTGGTCTTGACGGCCAATTCGGCAGGCAGGCCGGTTACGGGAACCAGGCGATCCGGCGAAAGGTATTGTTTGTTCTCTTTGGAACTCAGCGTTAACGCCTCCAGGTGGGGGGCATAAATCCCCAGGGTAAGGTGTTCGCGGCGCACAACTTCATAGACAATTTCAAACTGTAGGTCCGGGGTTCTGCCTTTGGAGGACGAGGCATAATACATCTCATTGCCGTACACGGATTCGTGGGTTTTCTTGAGCGGAAGATCACCCTTGGCAGAGATCATCTTTACGTCCTGGAATGGTTCGGAATGTGCGGCTGGAATCCAGATTTGAACCTTGTCTCCCGGGGGGAGACGTTTCACGCTGACGCCATAGTGAAAGCTGAAGTGGCGCTCGCTCTGTGCCAAGAGGCCGCTCGCCAACACCAAGACCGACAGCGCAGAAATCAACGTGGTTCGAAGCATATAGGCCGCCCTTTCTCGAAAGCGGACGAGAAGCGTAAGACCTAAAATCAGCTGAGGGACACGCGGACGTTTCGGATGGGTGGGCTCAAGTGAAGCCGTGAAACTGCCGCAAGCGATGGGGTTCCTCGATTCCCAGAGCTACACGATTGTAGACGAGACCGAGCCCTCGTGTGGGTTCGGATTCAGTTAGAATTTTTGGGAATGTCTGCCGCAGTGGAGTGCTGGGATCTGCGCAAGACCTATGACGGCAAGGTCGAGGCCGTGCGTGGTCTGAGCCTGCGCATCGAGGCTGGGGAATGTTTCGGGCTGCTCGGGCCGAATGGTGCGGGCAAGACCACGACCATCGAGATTTTGGAGGGACTCCTCGAGCCGACCTCCGGAGAGGTCAAGATCCTGGGGCGTAGCTGGCAGGAAAATCCACGGGAGCTGCGGGAGTGGCTGGGCATCTCATTGCAGGAAACGCGGCTCTCGGAAAAGCTGACCGTGGGGGAGACGATTGAGCTGTTCGCCAGTTTTTATCGCCAGCCACGCTCGGCGGACGAGGTACTTCGGGATCTCCAGCTGAACGAAAAGGTGGATGCTTGGGTGGGCAAGCTTTCCGGGGGGCAACGTCAGCGTCTGGCGGTGGCGACAGCTCTGGTAGGGAACCCGAAGGTTCTCTTCCTGGATGAGCCCACCACTGGTCTCGACCCCCAGAGCCGACGCCAGCTCTGGGACATTATTCGCGGCTTTCAAGCGAAAGGCGGCACGGTGCTGCTCACCACACATTACATGGACGAAGCGGAGCGATTGTGTGACCGGCTGGCGATTGTCGATCACGGACGAATCATAGCCGAGGGTTCACCAGCAGACTTAATTGCCCGCCTAGGCGGACATCATGTGGTCGAGTTCGAGGTCAGCGGGGATTGCACCCGAGAGGGTGCCATGGAACGTTGGCGCGAGCTGCCTGGGGTGGAGGCAGTACGCCACGATGACGGGTTAGTATCTCTTACCGTGCGGGAGCCGCACCTTACGATTCCGGCGCTGCTTAATGCCATCGGCCAACTAGGCCGAGTGCTCGAGCACTTGACCACGCGACAGGCAAGCCTCGAGGATGTCTTTGTTCGCCTAACCGGAAGGCATTTGCGAGAAGATTAATGGGGGTTGACTCCTCCCCGCCGACCTTGGTCAGGCTCCGGTTACTAATCGCACGGTTGAATCCTTCGGAAGACAAGCCAATGAATATCGCACAGCCGACTCCCCAGATTGCCCAGGCACCCGGCCGACTAATCCCTCGACCCAACGGGCGCTGGGCGGGATTCCAGCACCTTCTAATGGCGCGAATGAAAGAACTCCAGCGGGAGCCGGAGGTAATCTTCTGGGTCTTCGTGTTTCCCCTGCTCTTGGCCTTGGGACTGGGGATCGCTTTTCGCAATAAGCCGTCCGACGTTATTTCCATCGCGATCGTGCACGGTCCTGGGGTTCAGCACGCGCTCGATTTGATTGCGCGTTCTTCCCAGAAATCCACCATTCGCCCTGCTGTGCTGCCGCGGGCAGAGGCCGCCAAGGGGTTCCGGCTAGGCAAATATGATTTGGTGGTAGAGGTCGCCAACGACAAGATCAATTACCTGTACGATCCTGCCCGCCCAGAGAGTGTGTTTGCCAAGGCCCAGGTCGATGATGCGATCGAAACCGGGGCGGGCCGCCAAAATCCTTTGCCGACCTCTGCGACCGTGTTGAGTGAGCCCGGATCGCGCTACATTGACTTTCTCATCCCGGGTTTGATTGGGATGAACGTGATGAATGCCGCCATGTGGGGCATCGGCTTCGCGATCGTAGAAATGCGGCAGAGGAAACTGCTCAAACGTTTTCTGGCCACGCCGATGCGCAGAAGTGATTTCTTGGCCGCGCTGGCCAGCAGTCGGCTCTTGTTGATGGTAGCCGAGGTGGGCCTCCTGCTCGGCTTCGGCGTATTGGTCTTTCACATGCGCGTGCTCGGGTCGGTCGTGACCATTCTCCTGATCGGTGCGGCGGGCGCGCTGGGGTTTGCTGGAATCGGCCTGCTTACCGCCAGCCGGGCGCAGAAGATCGAGAGCGTCAGTGGTCTCATTAACGTTGTCATGATGCCAATGTGGATTTTTTCGGGGGTCTTTTTTTCTTACGAGCGGTTTCCGGCCGTGATTCACCCCTTCATCAAGGCCTTGCCACTCACTGCCTTGAATGACGCCCTGCGTGCCACCATCCTTGAAGGATCTCCGTTCGCCGCCCAAGGCGGACGCCTGGCGGTGCTGGCGCTCTGGGGAGGGATTTCGTTTGTGCTCGCGCTAAGGTGGTTTCGCTGGACCTAGCGGACATCGAAATGAGCCCCGGAGGTTCCGGAGAGAGTTCGACCCAATGCGAATCGCGCTAATAGGCAGACCCATTCAGATTTCCACACCGGGGTCTTAGAACTCTCGATTGGCCCTGAGCTTTTCGACGCCGGCAGCTCGGCCGATGAATGGTTGCAATAACTTGCGTGGAGCTTGCGCGCATGTGCCCTCCCTATTTGTTGCCGAACTGCTTCGGTGCTAGACTCCAGAGAGAACCGGCTTGACGACACGCGGGGCGTAAGCTGTGCCTGCCGCTTTAAATGGCATATAGCCTTTTTGCTCGATTGCTCATCTTAAGATGCGATGACCGCCGTGACCCAAACCGATCGGATGGCTTCGTTCTTCGATCGGCTTCGCACGGCATCGTCTCGTATTCTTTTGCTTGATTACGATGGAACTCTCGCCCCATTTCAAATTGATCGTGATCGTGCCTTCCCTTACCCCGGAGTTCCGGCGCTGATCGACCGGATTATGGCCGGTGGTACGCGTGTGGTTTTCGTGACCGGTCGCCCGGTGCGGGAAGTGCTTCTGCTGAGCGGCCTGCGTCGTCAACCCGAGGTTTGGGGCAGTCATGGCCTGGAGCGTTTGAAGCCGGATGGAAGCTACTCGGTGGAAAAGGTATCGCCTGAGCAGGAAGTCGGGCTCCACCAGGCTCGAGAGAGTTTGCGCTTACAAGGTCTGAAGAATCGCATGGAACTCAAACCGGGTGCAGTGGCTCTGCATTGGAGGGGGCTCGAGCCGCAGGAAATCGAGAGACTGCGCGACACCGTCCGTCAACTCTGGTACCCTCTCGAGAAGTCGTATGCGCTTGATTTGCTTGCGTTTGATGGTGGATTGGAGCTTCGGGTGCAGGGAAAAGACAAATCCAAGGCCGTTGCCGCCATCTTAGGCGAAAGCGACCCCGATGCCGTGATTGCCTATCTGGGCGACGACCGCACGGACGAAGATGCATTTCGTGCCCTGCGGGGAAGAGGGCTGACTGTGTTGGTACGAGAACAAGATCGGCCTACGCTGGCTGACATCCAGCTGCGGCCACCCCAGGAACTCATGCAGTTTTTCCAGGAGTGGCTGGCTGCATCATGAAGAGGAGTCTGATGCTTACGCAAGGACGGCTGATCAACATTTCGAATCGGCTGCCGGTGTCAATCAAGCAGACCGCTACCGGACCTCGCTTGGAACGTAGTTCTGGAGGGCTAAGTACGGCGCTCGAAAGTGCTTGGCGAGGGCAGGAAGGGATCTGGATCGGATGGGCAGGAACACCCGAGGGGGAGTCCGCGGGCGAGCTCTTGGCCAGGGCGTCCAAGCGCCGCTCCCATAATCTGCAGGGCGTGTCCCTGAGCAACGAAGAGATTGACAAGTTTTATGCGGGCTTCACCAACGAGATTATCTGGCCTCTGTTTCACGATATGCTCACGCGCTGTAACTTCGATCCCGATTATTGGGATGTGTATCAGCGGGTGAATCGCAAATTTGCCGCTGCCGCACAAGGCTCGAGGGTTGACGATTTCATCTGGGTGCACGATTACCATCTCATGCTCGTGGGCCATTATTTGCGACAATCCGGCAACCGTTCCAAGTCCGGTTTTTTCCTGCACATCCCTTTCCCCTCGCCGGACATATTTGAATACCTGCCTTGGCGGGATTCCATTCTCCAGTCGTTGCTGGAGTTCAATGTGATCGGTTTTCAGACGGATCGTAATCGCGACAACTTTCTCAGCTGTGTTCAACGCTTGCTCCCGAACGCGAGAATCAAGCCGATCAGTCCCCATACTTCGGTCGAGTTTCAGGGCGGGGAAAGTATCGTTGGCACATTCCCGATTGGCATTGATTTTCAGGAATTCGCCCATCGCGCCGCCCGTCCCGAGGTGGCCGCGCGGGCCGAGGCCGTGCGGCGGGAGTTCCAGGAAACCATCCTGATGCTCGGAGTGGACCGCCTCGACTACACCAAGGGCATTCCGGAGCGGCTGAATGCATTCCGCCTTCTGCTCCGCCGCTTTCCGGAACTGCGTCGGCAAATTACCTTCGTGCAGGTTGTAGTCCCCAGCCGCGAGGATATTCCGCGATACCGGGAGCTGCGCAGCGATGTTGAATTGCTGGTCAGCCAGATTAACGGTGAGTTCAGCGAGCGGGGTTGGGTCCCGATTCATTATATGCACCGCAACTTGGGGCGCGACGAGCTTCTGGCCCATTATCGGGCCGCCGACATCGCCCTCATCACCCCCCTCAAAGATGGTATGAATTTGGTGGTGAAGGAATTCTGCGCCGCCCAGGTAGACGAGCGCGGGGTGGTGATCGTCAGCGAGTTTGCCGGTGCCAGCCCTGAACTCCGGCATGGTGCTCTGGTGGTGAATCCAAATGACATTGCGGGCGTCGCCCAGGCAATTCGGGAAGCGTCTTTTATGAGTCGGGAAGAGCGGAGCACGCGGATGCGGCTCCTGCGCAACATCGTCGAGCAACACGACGTGCATCGCTGGGCTCAGTCATTCTTGGATGCCGCAGCCATGTTGGCCACGAAGTCTCTCGGCTATACGGACGCCAACTCTCAGTTTGTGAAGCCGGAGCTCGGGCGACAGGAAGTGTCGGGTGTGACTCCAATCGCCGCGGCTCGAACTCGCAGTCGGAGCAAATCGGCTTCGCTGTGAGACCCGAAGTGCCGCCAGGCTCTTTTTGATCCCAATCCGAAAACAGGTTATTGAAGAAGGTGATGCTAGAAGGTGAATTTTGCTGCCAGTTGCACCAATCGCGGGGATGCCGCGCTCACCACTTCGCCAAAATGGGGATCGTTTACTTCGCCGTCCACTGACGCCGGGCCATAGAACTGAGCATGATTGAACAGGTTGAAGGCCTCAAGCCGGAATTCCAGGGATTTGCCTTCCGCTATTTCGAGCATCTTGGTCAGCGCCATGTCGAAATTATTGATGCCGGGTCCGTAGAAAAACCGGCGCGGGACATTGCCCAATCGTCCCAGCGTCTCGGTTGTGAAAGCTGCCGCGGAATTGTTGAATTCCGGGCGACCATTTCTTGGGTTCGTGTTGATGTTGAGCGGTGCACCGTGATATTCGGGCGGGTCCAGCAGATAGTTGTTGATTCGGTTTCCCAGCGTTCCCAGCAATGAGTTGTCGGAGTCGTCGTAGAGTGTGACCGGAAACCCTGGTGTTGAAGATCAGCCGGTTTCTCGGGAGCAGGCGTGTGTGATGGTCATAAATCAAGGTCACAGTTCCCACGACCGGAGCCTTGGACGCCACAACCGCCGTTCCCACCAGCCGGTCCCGAATCAAGTCCCGGAACGCCTCGGATCGGTTATCGTAACCTTTATCGGCGATGAACTGATCAAAACGATCGAGTAGATCCGAGTCCAACGACACTCCGATTCTGCTGGGCTGCTTCATGGACCATTCCGTTGAGGGATCGATTGCGCTTTAGCGTAGCACAAGCCGACCGTCGTGATACAAGCTGGCCATCTAGCGCCGCATGATGATCCGCAACGAAAGTAGCCGAGATTACGCACTCGCAGTGACCATACAGTGGAAGCGACAGGAATGCCTCGGCCCTGGTTCCGTTTCTCAGATAGCGCCACCGAACCAGAGCGATTGCAAGATCGTATTTGCCGATGGTAAGCTCAGCTTCTGGCGAGCCAGCGTAGATTGTTGCGGCCCTGGTATATGGGTTGTGCCCCGGCTTCCCAAGCCGGCGAAACGGGTTCGAGTCCCGTGGGCCGCTCCACCTTTCCCTGATCGAGCGCCCAGGACGGCCCGCCCGGCTTTTCTTACACTCATCCTGGGTAGTGTTCAGCCTGGCTATTCTTCGCGCAACGTTTTCAGCGGTTCGACTCGGGTGGCGCGAAGTGCTGGAACGACGCTGGCCACCAGCGCTACCGAAGCCAGCAGCAGGGACACGGCAGCAAAGGTGGCGAGATCGGTTGCGGTAACCCCGAAGATCAGACTCGACAACACCCGGCCAAGGGCCAGAGCGCCCAGCAACCCGAGGAATAGGCCGACCAGAGCTGGTCTCATGCCATCCGCCACCACCATGCGCACGATGTCACGAAGTTGTGCTCCGAGCGCCATGCGAATTCCAAGCTCGCGAACGCGGCGCCGTACGCTATAGGACAACACGCTGTAGATGCCCACGGCGGCTAACAACAAGGCGAGGCCGGCAAAGGAGCCGAGCAGCAGCATGTTGAAGCGGTCGGAGGAAAGCGAATCGGAGACCAAGTCCTGCATGCTTTCGACTTTGAGTATGGGCGTATCGGAATCAATCTGATGGATGGCTTGGGTAATGGGAGAAATGGCACTCAAAGGATTCTCACGAGTGCGTACCACCAGGCTCATGCCAAACGAGCGCCAGCCACCGGTCGAGGGCACGGAAACCTGATCCAGGGGAAAGTACAGCGTGGCCGTGTTTCGCGTCTCGTTCAAGGCATCGAGCTTGGTGTTTCCCGCGATTCCTACGATCTGTCGGCTTTGATCGGGGAAAAAGGTGAGGGTCAGGTGTTGCCCAATGGGATCTTCGTGCGGCCAAAACCGTTCCGCCATCGACTGGCTGATCAATACCACCGCAGGGCGTCCGGCTACGTCCGCGTCATTCAAATCGCGCCCCCGGACCACGGGTATTCGCATCGCGCGTAAATAACCGGCACTGATCAGCCGCACGTCCACTTCCGGTTGCTCTGACATGGGCACGGGAGGTCGGCCCTCAATGGCAATCGGCTGATGCGATCCACCGCCGTTGAGCGGGAGATCGTCGACGACGCTTGCGGATTCGACCCCAGGCAAGGCTCGTACGCGGTGGAGCACCTGCTCGAAAAAGCCAATTTGCCCGGCAGGGGTGGGAAATTTTTCGGCAGGAACAGAAATCTCCATGGTGAGCACCCCATGGGTATCAAAACCGGGGTCGACCGCCCGCAGACGCCACAAGCTGCGGATCAACAGCCCCGCACCAAACAGGAGAATCAGCGACAGCGCTACCTCGGAGACTACGAGAATGCTGCGTGCCCGATCTCCGGTGGAATCCGTAACCGTGCGGCCCAAGCCTTGCTTCAGTGCATCGTTTAAATCCGTCCGCACCAGACGCAGGGCAGGTAGCAGCCCGGCACCAACTCCCGTGAGCAGCGAAATCAGCAGGGTGAAGGCAACCACGGTGCCGTCCAGGGCGACCTCGGCGGAGCGCGGCAGTTGATCGGCCAGAAAACGAGTGATCCATTCGAGCCCAAAGTGGGCCAGCACCAGCCCCAGCGCACCCCCCACCAGCGCCAGCAACAAGGTCTCCGAAAGCACTTGGCTTAGGATACGTTGCCGGGTTGCCCCCAGGGCGGCGCGAATCGCAACCTCCTTCCGCCGAGCGAGAGTTTTTGCCAGCACCAGATTTGCCACATTGGCACAGGCAATGAGCAGCACAAAAGCCACCGCGCCCAACAACACTTTGAGCGCGG
>DASPVG010000170.1:0-8561 GCA_035622455.1 Terriglobales bacterium | reverse complement strand
GCCGAGTCCATCCCGCTCCCGCCCGTCTCCTCCACGTAGATCGCCATGTGCGGTTTTTTCCGAACCATGAGCTTTTTCACGTAGATCTTGTCGAGAGGAGTGTTGACAATCATGAACTTCGCCATCGGATTGGCTGAGCGCCAGGCTTGATCCCCAGCTCCGTGAATGACCAGCAGGACCAGGTTACGGTGCGCAAGGTCTTCCGCGCCAAACTGCGTGGTGATCTTGGGATTACCGTAGCCGTAAAAAGAGTAGTAGGGATCGATGACCAAGTATTGGTTTTCCGCCTGGTTCATCATGGGATTTTTGCAGCGCGCCGGAATGACGATGTCATCGATGCCATCGCCGTTGAAGTCTCCTACGAGCGGTGGCTGGTCTGCCAGCACGCAGGTCGAGCCAAATTGCTTGGCGACGAAATCATTGTCGACCGCAGGATTGGGAGAGGTTTGACCTTCCAGGGTTGCACCCAAAGACAATCCCGCCGTAAGCAGCCAGAAGACAATTCGAGGGAAAGACATAAGGTCACTTTAGCCGCCTTTCGATGCCCTTCCTAGAGAAGTAACGGCTCAAACAGAACTAAAGTAACCACCCGCAACCGGCCGAGCCGCGAAAGGCAGCGGTCAGAATTCCAACTTACTACCAGATCGACCAGCCCTTTCGAAGTGCTGCCAGCCCTTGGGCGCAAGCTTCACTGGTTTGCCCCGCGTGATTAGCCAGATGTGGGGGTCAGACCGGATGCGCCCGATAAGGGTGACGGGAACGCCGGCGATTCGGCGGGGAACGCTGATGCCAGGGGGAGCCGTGAACAGCAGCTCGTAATCCTCGCCGCCGTTGAGAGCGAAAATCGGATCCACCGGTTTCGCTGGTTTTCCCAGACTGGCCAGGGGAATCGCCTCTCGTTCAATTTCCGCCCCAACCCGGCTCTCTTCGCAGATATGCGCGAGATCGGTCGAAAGCCCATCGCTAAGGTCAATCATGGCCGAAGCGATGCCTCTCTGGCGCAGGAACTGCCCGACTTCGATGCGCGGCATGGGGTGGAAGTGCTGAGGAAAAGCGCCGGCCCGCAGCTTGCGGCCAGAGAAGAGCCGGCGGAGCACGGCCGCAGAACCGCCGAGCGCACCGGTCACATAGATTCCATCCTGGGCTCGCGCGCCGGAACGAGCGACGGCCTGATTGCGCGGCACCGATCCGACAACCACGATATCGATAAGCACACCGGCGGGCGATTCTGCAGTATCTCCGCCCGCCAGGCTGACCTTGAAAGTCCGGGCCAAGTTGAGCAGGCCTTTCAAGAAACCATCCACCCACGACTGAGGCAGATTTCGGGGCAGCGCCAAGGAGAGAAAGGCGGCAATCGGCTGTCCTCCCATGGCGGCAATGTCACTCAATCCCCGCGCCAGCGAGCGATGGCCGATTACCTCAGCTGAGTGCCATTCCCTGCGGAAATGGATGCCCTCCAAGCTAAAATCCGTGGTTACCAGTACCTCATGAGCGGAGGGTATACGAAGAACGGCCGCGTCGTCCCCGATCCCCGTGGCCACACTACCCCCCGAACGAGCGCGTTCGCGTATGCGAGCGATCAGCGACTTTTCCTTCATGGGCACGCAGAATCAATATAGCGGCCCGAATTCGACTTGAGAACTCGAGCTTGAGCGGGGAAAATTGATTCCGGAAGTAATCTCGCCCCTGGTTACCCGGTAAGTCTCTCCCTGTTACCCTGCTTTGGGACGACGTGCCAGAGGCCGACTTCGGTAATCGAGCATCTTTGCCCCGGGTCATTGACAGACGCAGAGCCCTTTGTTACCGTTCAGGAGCTGAATTCGTAGCCTTTGGCCAAGCTAACTGCCTTGTGCAGTTTGTCTTAGGCGCCTTGGGAATAGTTAGAGATAGAAACTAAGGCGCGAGCCCACCCCTCAGGAAGGTTTAACCGGGATCAGGGTTCGGTTAGTCCCGAACGGCGAACTGCCGCCAGTTTTGACCTGATTCCAGGAAGGAAGCTCTTGCGAAAGCGTTTTTACATTCTTTTTGTGGCAAGCGGAGAAGACGGCCAGCTGCGCAAAATTCCTATCCCGGTTCACTATTTGTACGTTTTGGTGGTGGGTGGAGCCATCGCGATGTTGAGCATGACGGGCATCGCCGGCTCGTATTTGCGGATGCTGTTCAAGGTTTCGAGCTTCGATGAACTGCTCGCGCAGAAGGAAGAACTGAGGACTCGCTACACTCGGCTGGAGGCGCTTGCCAAAGAGAGGGACATTCAGGTCGCATCGTTAGGCTCGTTGGCCAGCGAAGTTTCGTCCTTGTACGGTCTGAAAACCGACCCCATACTCACGCCGACCAGTGATGCGTTTCAGGACGCCCAGGTCAGCTCCTGCCTCGACCGGCTTTATACCCTCAAAGATACGGCGCTCAGCGGAGCTGCCACGAACGGCATTTTGCTGGGCCTGACTCGCAACGTGACCCCGGCTGACTGGCTGCGGGCCAACTCGACTCCGAGCCTATGGCCGGTGGAAGGCCCGGTGACGGGCTCCTTCGGGGAAAGAACGGACCCGTTTAACGGAGAAGGCGCGTTCCACAGTGGAGTGGACATCTCGGCTTCGGTGGGGCAGCCGGTGATTGCGCCCGCCGACGGCGTGGTCGTACTCGCAGATTTCATGGGCGGCTATGGCAGGGCCATCGTGCTCGATCACGGGTTCGGGATCACCACCCGCTACGGGCACTTGGCAAGCTTCGCCGTGGTTGCGGGGCAATATGTACATCGCGGAGACGCCATCGGATATGTCGGCCTAAGCGGCCGTAGTACCGGTCCCCACCTTCACTACGAAGTCCGCATCAATGACACACCGGTCAATCCGCACAAATATTTGCGCATTACCGTGGCCCACGCAGGGGGATTTGCAGCCGGAAGTTAAGCGACCCCCGGCCATTGCTACTTCCATTCAAAGCGGGTGTCGGCCGCCGAGCGGCCCGAGGCGAGCTACCGCCTTAACCCTACCCAGCGCTCCGACACCACCATCGAGTTGACTGGATTTTGAGGGTCGTAACGGACGGAGGTCGGCACTCCTAAACGGCAGGAATGGAGATTGATGAGTTGTCGGAGATAGGTTACGTCTTGCGAAGCTTCGTATGATACGCCCGCAACGTCGTAATGAAAGATCAGCATGAGCGAGGGCTGACGACCGCCCTTGGTTTGGATCTCCTGCACGTCGACCACCGTGCCGTCGGTGATGCGTCCCACTTGGTCAAGCCAAGCGCGACGCTCTCGTTCGAGCTCCTCCGGCGGTTTGGGTTTACGCCGCAACAGGAAGTAGGCCGCGAGCGCCGTGGCGGCGCCAGAGAGAACCCACGCGCTAGGAGTCATCGGGACCTCAACGGGTGCCTTCCCAGACCGGATCTTCCAACACAGGATAATGCAGTCATGGCCAACGGTGAAAGGGTTCAGCGGGCTCGAAATCGAGGCCGGGCTGTGACTTTCGGGAACAACGTTTTATCTCTCCTTTCTCTACCTCTCTGCTTCTGACGTGTGATCGTGAATGATTTTCCATCCTTCGGGAAACTTGCGAAAAATCAGGGTGAACAAACCATGGGGGTTTTTCCCGTCTGCGGTGGTCAGCTGCCAAGCTCCGCGCACGAAGGCGGAATCGGCTCCGAGCGATTCCACTTCCAAATCGGAGAATCGAAGATTCCCCATTTCTCGCCCTTCAGCCTGGTAGCGCCTGCGGTAGCGTTCCAAGGTCGACTGCCAGCCGGAAGTCTTCGTCCCGGCGGAGAAAAACGTCAGCTGGGGAGAGTTCCAATAGCCCGCCATGAAACTTTCAAGATCGTGGTGATTCCAGGCTTCGACCTGCCGCATGAGTACCTGTTCAACCGCGGCGTTTGCTTCCCGAGCGTCTTCGCCAAGGCCAACGAACGGGCAGAAAGCAAGCAGCAGACAGATTGCGGCGGCTCGCCAATGGTTGTGCATCCTCGACCCCACGGCGTAGTGTAGCCGCGCCGGTCGGGAGGAAGGAAGTGAAGTTTCGACTACCTGGCGATCCATTTCGGAAGAAGGCTCAATTAGGCCGGGTTCTTTTTGGCGGCAGAGGTGGTCAACTCTTCGGCGCGCTCCCAGGGACGTTTGCGACGCTCGGCGACAGGTTTATCGCGGTCTTCGATTCGGTCGTAATGATAGACTTCGCTGACGGTTCCTAGCGATTCGTTGTAAAGGCTGGGCAACCCCAGAGCCTGTTTCAATTCTTCGGTGAATTGCTGCAGCGCCCGCAAATGTTCGGCGGTGGCAGGAACCTCGGTCTTCGCGGTCTTTAAAAACTGCTGGTGTCCGCGATTGATCAGCTTGGAGATCTCGCCGCCAATCAAGTAACCGGGATAGGCAAAGATCTTCACCGCATCGACGGCAGTTTTCTGGATGGCCGCCGAGCAATTGTATTTCTTAAGAAACACCCGAGCCTGTGTGCCAGGCGCCTCGATTAAGTCAAAGCCCTGATCGCGCAACCAGTTCAGCACTTCTTCGTAACTACGATGTTCTGGTTTAGCAGCCATTCGAACCTTCGCCCGTTGTGTAGCTTAGATGCGGCATTGCCGCGACGGATGCCATAGCTTTCTGTGGAACCAAACAGACTCCCTTATAATCTAACTCAAGGCGTGTTGTGCCAGCTTTTCTCTGGCCGGCAGATTACTGTGGTCACATCTTAAGTTTCGGTTTCATGCACATGGCCGTTTCTAAATCGGTGGAACTAGCTGGCTCTCAATTCCCTTCGAAGGATGGTGCCCCGTCGCGGCCAAGCTGGGTCGTCCCGGAAGCATCAAGACTGGGCCACAACAGTTTGGATCGGGTTGGCAATACTCCTCTGATTCGCCTCGAGCGCATCGCCGCCGAGATCCCGGGAGCGGCAATCCTTGGCAAGGCGGAGTGGCTGAATCCTGGAGGCTCGATCAAAGATCGGGCCGCAGCCAACATTGTGGCTCAAGCGCGCCGGGAAGGTAAGTTAATTCCCGGTAAAATCTTGCTCGATTCGACCAGCGGAAATACCGGCATTGCCTACGCCATGCTGGGTGCGGCGCAAGGCTTTCCTGTGACTCTATGCATACCGGAGAACGTTTCGGTCGAGCGCAAACGCATCCTCCAGGCCTACGGTGCCAACATCATCTACACCGACCCCGCCGAAGGCTCCGACGGGGCCATCCGTATGGCGCGCGAATTGGCGGCGAAGCATTCCGAGCTGTACTTCTATGCCGATCAGTATTCGAACCCTGCGAACTGGCAAGCTCATTACCATGGCACTGCCAATGAAATCTGGCAGCAGACGCAAGGACAGATCACCCACTTCGTTTCCATGTTGGGCACCACCGGGACCTTCGTCGGTACCACGCGACGTTTAAAGGAACTCAATCCGCGCATTCGTTCCATCTCCTTGCAGCCCGATTCGCCGTTCCACGGGATTGAAGGCGCCAAACACATGGCCAGTGCCATCGTGCCGGAGATTTACGATCCCAAGCTCGCCGATGTGGATCTCGAGATTTCAACCGAGGACGCCCACGTCATGGCCAAAAGGCTGGCTCGGGAAGAAGGCCTTCTGGTCGGTATATCGGCCGCCGCGGCGGTCGTCGGATGCCTCCAACTCGCCCGCCAGCTGCGCCCCGATGAGCGGGGCGTATTGGTCACCATCCTCTGCGATTCGGGAGATAAGTATCTGAGTGAGAGGTTCTGGGAGGAATGAAAGACCGAATCGTGGCCGCGTGATCTGCGGTAAGCCATTTGCCAGGTGGAACCCAGAGCCCAGATTCCACTCCATGTTAAGCATCTCCCAGTCGCATTACGAACATCTCCGGCGTCACGGCGAGGAGACCTATCCTCACGAGTGCTGTGGCATCTTGCTGGGCCGCTTTGAGGCGGATGGGCAGCGTGTGGTCACCTCGCTCGCTCGCTGCGGGAATACTCGCGCCGATTCCCCGCAGAACCGTTATCACATCGACCCGAAGGAGCTCATTCGCATTCAGCGCGAGGGACGTGAGCGGGACGAAGACATCATCGGCTTCTATCACTCTCATCCCGACCACCCGGCGCAATTTTCGTCCACCGATTTGGCCGAAGCCCACTGGTTCCGGTGCTCCTACGTGATTACCAGTGTGGAGAAGGGGAAGGCAGCGATCACGAACTCCTTCGAGCTGGCTGGCAGTGACGAGCAGGATAAACAGCTGGTGAGCGAGCAGATCGAAGTCGAATGAGAGCCAGCGCTGTCCGTGGCCTGCCGTTACGCCAGGCCACGCCAAAACTAGCTATTGGCGGCGATGGCGATCCGGGGCCGGGAATGAAAGCTGAATCCTTCGCTGGTTTAAGGGCATCATGAGAGGCATATGACCAAGATCCATATTCCCAGTGCGTTGCGCCAGTATGCCGGCCAGCAGGCAAACGTTGCCGTGAAAGGCAGCACCGTGGGCGACGTGCTGTTGGACCTGGTGTCGAGGCACCCCAATCTCCGCCGCCATCTCTACGCCGAGGATGGCAAACTTCGAGCATTCGTCAATGTTTACTTGAACGATGAAGACATTCGTTACCTCAAGAAAGAGGCGACCGCCGTCACCGACAGTGACACCATTTCGATTGTGCCGTCGGTCGCCGGGGGCAATCTGCGATGTCGATCGATCTGAGGTTGAAGATCGGCTTGTCAAGCCTGCGACCAAGCCTCCACGGTGGATCCGGATCCGCCTGTCGCGGCTAGAATCATCCGCCAGTAGAATGCGCATGGAGCAAGAACAAAACTGAGGTTCCCATGGTCACCGTTTCGCCGCCCAAACCCGACAGTGCCACACTCAACAACGACGAAATTCTCCGCTACTCGCGCCATTTGATCATGCCCGAGGTGGGCATGGATGGCCAGCAGAAGCTCAAGGCCGCTCGCGTGCTTTTGGTTGGCGCCGGCGGGCTGGGCTCACCGCTGGCGCTCTACTTGGCTGCCGCCGGGGTAGGCACTGTCGGAATCGTCGACTTTGATGTGGTCGATTACACCAATCTGCAGCGGCAGATTCTGCACTCCACCGCCGACGTTGGGCGTAAGAAGCTGGACTCGGCGGCCGACAGGCTGGAGGCGATGAATCCGTTTGTCCAGGTCCGCCGGTTTGAAACCAAGCTCACCAGCCACAACGCTCTCGAGCTGTTTCGGGACTTCGATATCGTTGCCGACGGCACCGACAACTTCCCCACTCGGTATCTGGTCAACGATGCCTGCGTGCTGAGTGGAAAGCCCAACGTATATGGGTCCATCTTCCGCTTTGAAGGCCAAGCCAGCGTGTTCGCGACGGAAAACGGTCCCTGCTATCGCTGTTTGTATCCCGAGCCGCCACCGCCGGGGCTGGTGCCTTCCTGCGCGGAAGGCGGAGTGCTGGGCATTCTGCCCGGACTGGTGGGGATCATTCAGGCCACCGAGGTCGTCAAATTGATCCTCGGGATCGGGGATCCGCTGATCGGGCGGTTGTTGCTGGTCGATGCGCTAGGGATGAAATTCCGCGAGCTCAAGCTGCGCAAAAATCCCGAGTGCCCGGCCTGCGGCACCCATCCCACGCTGACGCAGCTGATAGACTACAATCAGTTTTGCGGAATTCGTGGAGAGGAGAAACAACCCGTGGAAGCGAGCATCCCGGAAATCGAGGTCGAAGAACTGAAGCGCCGTCTGGATGGCGGGGAAGACCTATTTATCCTGGACGTGCGCGAGCCGCACGAGTATAAGATCGCAAACCTCGGTGGCCATCTCATCCCCCTGAACGAGCTGCCCCAGCGGATTCACGAACTCGACTCCAGCCGCGAAATCGTGGCCCACTGCAAGATGGGAGGGCGCAGCGCCAAAGCCGTGCAGTTCCTCCGCCAGGCCGGATTTGAAAAGGTCCACAATCTCAAAGGCGGCATCATGGCTTGGGCTGATCGTATCGATCCCAAAGTGCCCAAATACTGACTTTTTACCGGGGAAAAAACTGGGGAGCCCTGACGCTCCCCTCCTGCCGATCGGTGAAGGCGGTATGTTTATTTCGAGGCGCCGCCAGCTTCGCTGGTCGCTTCTTCTCCTCCGAGCACGAGCACGTACTTCTTCCCAGCTAAACGCACTTCGGACAGCGTTCGGCTACCATCCTCATTGCCCCTGACGACGGCGGCATCGGAATCAGCCGACTTCTCGACATCGACCCGTCGCGCCGAAGTGGTGGCTACGACCTTCTTGCCCTTGAGGATGTTGAGCTGCACGTTGGGACCGGTGCCTTCCCACCTCAGCGAGTACTCGCCGGCGGGAATGACTTTCCCATTGACGGTCACATCGGTCATGGTGGTGAGGGAACCTTTATTAGCGTCACTCGCTGCGAACGCGCTGGTAGCGAGCAGCAATCCTAGCCCCAGCAACAAACTCTTAGAAACGTTTGCCAACTTCATGTGGTCTCCCTTTTCTTCCCGAATTGCGTCGGGAACCGGCTCTGGGCGGCCCGGGCTTGGGAAAAGCCTCGGCAAAAAGACTTGCGTTTCTCTGCCGAAGGCCTACAATCATGCCGCGGGGCTAAAAAGAAAGCGTTCAGGCCGCAAGCCA
>DASPVG010000169.1:0-29049 GCA_035622455.1 Terriglobales bacterium | reverse complement strand
ACGCCGACTGCGCGCTGACGCACGGGAGCGCGTGGGAGCTGTTGGTCGCGACGATCCTGTCGGCACAGTCGACCGACGTCAACGTCAATCGCGTGACTCCCGAGCTTTTTCGCAAGTACCCTACGGTTCGGGATTTTGCAGCTCTCGAAGCGAAACAGCTGGAGCCGGACATTCAATCGACCGGATTCTTTCGCAATAAGTCCAAATTTGTGGTGGGGGCGGCGAAGAAAATCGTCCAAGACTTCGGCGGCGAAGTACCGCGAACCATGGAGCAACTGCTCAGCTTGCCAGGAGTGGCTCGTAAGACTGCGAACGTTGTTCTGGGGACATGGTTCAAGCAGGGCGTGGGCATCGTGGTTGATACGCACGTGACGCGCCTAAGCCGGCGACTGGAACTAACCAAGAACACGGATCCGTCGAAAATCGAGGGGGATCTGATGGAGGTTATTCCGCAACAGAAGTGGATTTTGTTCGCCCACCAGCTGATCTGGCATGGCCGCAAACTATGCACGGCGCGGGCACCGAGATGTGCCGACTGCCGGTTGGAAAACCTTTGTCACGCTGCCGACAAGACCTGGAGCACAGTGCCGATCCACAAGAATGCCAAACCGTAGGCCGATCTATGAAGTCTGTGTTCGAGGCTGGCGGTCAACCCCATGAAGCAGTTTCTCACCCCGCCGGAAGCGGTCGATCTTTGCCGCCACAGCGGCGGCGATCTCGCTGTACGAACTGTCTCTAACCCCGGCAATGTGCGACGTGGCAATCACATTCAGTAGGGCCAACCAGGGATCATCCGTACGAATTGGCTCCTCCCAAAACACATCCAACGCCGCTCCCGCCAGATCGCCCCTTCGAAGGGTGCTGTCGAGGGTAGTCGATGAGGCAATCAGGGAAGATCGAACGCGACCCAAGGACGGGATTAAGTCAGGTGAACATCGAACAGTGCCAGCCAATACTGAAGCGACTGCAGAGCAAAGCCGCAAAGGATGAGTCCAATACCGAAGGCTCCCAGGCGTCGCTGCGGAAGGTTGTCCGCATAGTATTCGATGTAAGGATTGACAGCGATCCCTAAACCGGTGACGAGTCCCGACACCAATCCCACGCGAATCGCAAAAGACCAGGGTTGGTCCACGTGGCGGATGAAGGTGCTGCAGAGCAGGGCGGCAGCTGTGTAACCGACGGTACGCACCAAGATCCCCCAAAGCTGGCGGCGGGTAAGGCGAGGACGGCGAGACGCAAGATAGTCTATGGCCGGACGCATGCCGTAAGAATAGGCGAAGACTTGGCCTAGGGTGATGAGAACGGCAAATGCGAATGCGTAGCGGAAGCCCAGGATTCGGTACAGTCCGGCTCCGAAGGCGAATCCGCGGATGGCGGAAAACAGCGCCTCCCAGGGCAAGGCATAGTGATCAAGCCCGCGGGCCGCTCGGTTGAACTCAATCGAAACCGTGATCCCGGTCGCAATACCGGAAGCCAAGCCGAAGAAAAAACCAAGGCCGAGGCCGTACCCGATACCGAACACAAGGGAGTAGGTTACGGCCCGGGTGAGCAGACGCAGTGGACCATGCTGTCCACCCAGCAGGTCGTAGGCAAGATAGAGACTACCCAACACATCGAGCGACGAGCCTGAAATGCTGACGGCCGCAAGCGTATGGTGGTCCATCGAACGATTGTAGAGCCACAATTTTGGTGATTATCCCCGGACGACTCGCAAAGTCGAGCCAGCAGATACTTCCTGTCTACCGACCTGCTGAAGACTTTCAGCCGGGCCGGATCGAAATCAATCATCGCTCGTTTGCTGAGCGATGCGACGCGGATCTTCGAACAGACGTGCGGTGGCGGCTCCGAAGATAAAGCCTCCAATGTGCGCCAGGTATGCCACCCCTCCAGTCTCGACGCGTGCCACGGCACCGGCGTCGACGAGCTGCGTCAGGAACCAAAAGCCGATGATGAGCGAGGCTGGGATGAATGTGATCCTTACAAATATGAAGATGAATAGAATCGCTTTAATCCGATCCCGGGGATAGGTGACGAGAAACGCGCCCATCACGGCTGCAATGGCTCCGCTCGCCCCCAGGTTGGGGATCGTGGAACTGGAGTTAGCGAGAATCTGGGCCAGCATCGCCGCTACCCCGCCAGCCAGATAGAAGACCAGGTATCGCAGCCGGCCCATCGCATCTTCGATCTCGGGACTGAAGGCCCAGAGAAAGATCATGTTGCCGATGATGTGAGACCAGCTGCCGTGCATGAACATCGCTGTGAAAATCGTGATCCAGCGATGGCCAGAAAGTATCTGGGCGGGAATTGCTGCCCACTCGAGAACGAATGCGTCCCCACGTGTCAGCTCCATCAGAAAGACCAGGACATTGATGAGGATGATAAGGGCGGTGACGACGGGAACCCGAGCCGGTCGCCGGGATGCGTCGCCTAACGGGATCAAACCTCCCATGGCAGTCCTCCTCCCTCCGTCCGAACCAGGTGAGTCTTAATCGTGGAACTTGATGCTGGCATGGGTTCCGTCGCAGTAGGGTTTGTTTTGCGAGCCCCCGCAGCGACAAAGCGTCACGCGATGGCGGATTTCGTATTCCGCCCCATCCGCCGACACTACAGGAATTCCGCCACGTAACCAGATCGGCCCGCTCGAGTGTTGCCCGGGATCTTCGATCAATCCGATCGACACCGGCAAGTGCGGCTCTATGGCCTTTCCCGTTTTCTTGTCATAGGCTACCAGGCGTCCGGAGGGGCAATTTCCAGTCTGGCGAACGAAATTCTGGCGCACCGCGGGATCATTGGTGCGTTCCACCTGGCTCCAGACTTGTCCGTTGGGATCGCAAAAGCGGGCGAATGCGCAGAGGCTCTCGACATCCGCGAGTTCGATCGCAGGACCATCGAACACTTGTGCCTGTGTCTTGTAAGCGGCACGGGAAGCGGTCTCGGTTCCATCAAAACCGACCTGGGCATGGCTGCCGTCGCAAAACGGTTTGTTGTGAGAGTGTCCACAGCGGCAGAGCGCGTACTTTTCCTGCTCAGGGTAACTCTGTCCCTGTTCCCACGTTTCGGATTCACCTTTTCGGTTGGTGCCGATGATTTGTTTCGAAAGCGGCACCCGCCCGGACACGAGATAAGGACCATCCTTGGCGACGACAACCTTCGCACCGTGCTTGGCATTGGGCATGAGTCCTCCACGGAATCAGGCGGTTAACCGTTTGCCAGGAAGTCTATACCTTCTTGCGGCTACGCCACTTCTCATCAGGAAACTCCCTGACCGCCTGGCGCAGTGCTTCGAGCAGATTCGAATCGGGTGTCGCCCCATCGCGATAGTGTATGGTTGAGTGGATCGGAGTCGCAAGGCCATGGCCACCGCCCCCCGAATCCACCAGGCAACGCAGCACAAGTTAACCATTCGCGGGCTTGAAGCGGTGACCTTTGTCTCCAATCATCACTTTCCGCGACACGCTCATGATCAGTTCGGCATCGGCGTCGTGGCCCATGGTGCGCAGCGCTCCTGGAGCGGAATTGGCTCTGTCCGCGCGGGCCCGGGTGACTGCATCATGGTCAATCCCGGTGAAATCCATGATGGCGTCCCGCTCGAAGACAAGCCGCGCCGCTGGAGCATCCTCTACCTGGACCCGCTGCTGCTAACAGAAGAGTTGGGAGAGGAGTTGCCAAGAACGGTTGAAATGGTGCGCCCTGTTGCCCGCGACCCGTTACTGGCGCGACACTTCGCGGATTTGTTCACCTGTCTCACGATCGCTCCCACGGATGATCTTGCCGCGGAGGAGCACCTGCTTCGCACCTTGGTGTGCCTGCTCGGGCGACACGCTACCGCCCGACCCCGGTGCGGGGGTTGGGCGCCATGCGTTCTCAGAGCGATCGAGCGCATGACCTCGGCGCCCGATGAAAACGTATCCCTGGCCGAGTTGGCCGCCCTTTCGGGCGTGAGCCGCTTCCAGCTATTGCGCGGGTTCATGGCCACCGTCGGAAGCACACCCCATGCTTATCTGGTCCAGCTGCGCGTCCGTCTGGCGCGCCGGCTTCTTGCCCAAGGGCAGACGCCGGTCGACGCCGCTGCGCTAGCCGGTTTCGCCGACCAGAGTCATATGACGCGCACCTTCGTCCGCCAGCTTGGGATCACACCCAGCCGGTATCGCGCCGCCATCGCCTGAACCAGCCTTGCCCCTGCAATTTTGTTCAAGACATTCCGAAACGGTTGCGCGATTCTCGGGACGAGATCGGGGAGGATCGATGATTCGGAGATGTCACGAATCTGACTTTGAGATGATTTGGGAAATCATCAACGATGGAGCGCGTGCCTATAAGGGCGTAATCCCCGAAGATCGGTGGAAAGAACCCTATATGTCCAGGATCGAGTTGCAGAATGAGATTAGCGAGGGTGTCGAGTTCTGGGGGTTTCGAGAGAATGAATTTCTGATCGGCGTGATGGGGATCCAAACCGTCCGGGATGTGACTCTGGTTCGCCACGCCTATGTGCGCTCCAACCGACAGAGACTAGGGATTGGAAGTCGATTGTTATCCCATTTGCTGAGCCTGACCGAACGTCCAATATTGATCGGAACATGGGCGGACGCCACCTGGGCGATTCGTTTTTACCAGAAACAGGGGTTTCGACTCGTTCCGCACGAGCAAAAGACCCGACTCATACGACAATACTGGAACATTCCAGAACGGCAGATGGAAACGTCCGTTGTTCTGGAGAGACCGGCTTCGACAAGCACCTCCTGACAGCGTTCGGGGTCAATTGAAAGGAGAAAAATTAGGAGGCAGCTAGCCGCGACACCGGTTCAGCTCTGCCATCAAGCCGGGAACAATCGCTCGGCTGCCGGAACTGACGAGGGCAAGTTATAATGCCGCGCATGACCCTTGCGTCCGGCAAGAGACTTGGGCCCTATGAAATTCAGTCGCAGCTGGGTGCGGGCGGCATGGGGGAAGTCTATCGCGCGCTCGACCCCCGCCTGGATCGTGCCGTAGCCATTAAGGTTCTCGCCTCGCATCTTTCCGCCTCGTTCGAGTTGAAGCAGCGTTTGGAGCGTGAGGCTAAGGCCATCTCCGCCCTGAATCATCCGCACATCTGTCAGCTCTACGACATCGGCTCCGAGGACGGTACCGAGTACCTGGTCATGGAGCTTCTGGAAGGCGAGACGCTTTCCGAGCGGCTGCGCAAAAGCGCGATGCCGCTCAACGACATCCTCCCCATTGGAATTGCCGTGGCCGAGGCGCTTGAGGCCGCACACCGCCAGGGCATCGTGCATCGCGATTTGAAGCCTTCGAACATCATGCTGACCAAAAGCGGCGCGAAGCTGATGGATTTCGGCCTGGCGAAGCCGCTGGGCTTGCCGGGCGCGGCGGTGGGGTCGGAATCCGCGCCGTGCTTTACCGCGGCGGCGACTTTGAGTGGGCCCAGCCCGCTAAGCCCGCTGACCACTGCGGGCAGCATTATTGGCACCATTCAGTACATGTCGCCGGAGCAGATTGAAGGAAAAGAGGCCGACGCACGCTCCGATATTTTTGCCTTCGGCGCAGTGCTTTATGAGATGGCGGCAGGGAAGCGGCCCTTTTCGGGGAAGAGTCAGATTTCACTGGCCTCCTCGATTCTCGAGAATGATCCGGAGCCAATCCGCACGCTGAAGCCGGGAACGCCAACTGCTTTTGAACATGTCGTAAGGACGTGCTTGCAGAAGAATCCGGAGGAGCGGTTTCAAACGGCTCACGACATCAAGCTGGATTTGCAGTGGATTCGAACGGAAAAGCCTGTGGCTGGGGCTGCTCCTCGCGAAGAGTCCTTAGAGAGGACGGCATCGCGTCGGCGAGAGCGAAGGATCTGGGCATCGGCTGTGGCAGCTGCCCTTCTGCTCGGGACAGCAGGCGGGTTGTTTCTTCACCGTCCGGCTCACTCAGCGCCCGCGATTCGTACGGTCATCAATCCTCCGGAGAAAACGACGTTGAGTTTAGCGGGCGATTCGGCCGGGCCTCCGGTACTGTCGCCGGACGGTACAACCCTGGCGTTTGCGGCCACCGGAGAGGACGGGAAAACCGTGCTATGGGTTCGTCCCATGAGCTCGCCAGACGCGCGCGTGCTTCCCGAAACCGATGGCGCCACGTTCCCATTCTGGTCGCCCGATAGCCGTTCGCTCGGATTTCTGGCCGACGCCAAGTTGAAGACGGTCGACATCAGTGGTGGTTCTGCGCTGGTGATCGCCGACGCAGCGCTTGGCCGGGGCGGCACGTGGGGGCCAGGAGGGTTGATTCTGTTCGCCCCCAGCGCGGCGTCGCCCATCATGCGGGTTTCCGCCAGTGGGGGAAACCCGGTTCCCGTCACTCACCTCGACACGACCCAGCACACCTCTCATCGTTGGCCGTTTTTCCTCCCGGACGGCAAGCATTTCCTGTACCTGGCCATTCACCACGATGCGGCGAAGGCAGCCAACAACACGCTATATTACGCGTCGCTCGACGGGCGTGAGAATCGTCCGCTGTTACGGTCGCAGTCCAACGCCATCTACGCCGATGGATTTGTATTGTTTGCGCGCGGCGACCAGTTGATGGCGCAAGCCTTCGATGCCGCCAAGGGCACTCTCGGCGGAGAACCGCAAATTGTGGCCAGAGGGGTGATCAACGACAGCAGCACTTGGCACATGGACGCTTCGGCGGCGGATGACGGATTGCTGGTCTTCGGCAGCGGGGGAAGCGGCGATCTGCAGTTAGTTTGGATGGATCGCGCTAGCAACCAGATCAGCATCCTCGCCGACAAGGTTCCGAATCTGATGGGAGCGCGGCTCTCGCCGCAGGGGGACCGCGCCGCATTGCAGATCGATGTTGGCGCGAACGACATTTGGGTGCTTGATCTGGCGCGGGGCGTGCGCACGCGATTAACCTTCGGACCGGTGGCAAACGTGGGTCCGGTGTGGTCACCCGACGGCCAGTGGATCGCGTATGTGGCCGCGCACCCCGGAGGCTTTAGCCTCTGCCGCCGGCACTCGGACGGCAGCGGCGCGGAGGAGACGTTACTGGCTGCCAATGATCAGCAGATGACACCGAGCAGCTGGTCTCCCGATGGCAAATACATTTTCTACTCCACCAGACGCACAGCGGAGGGGGAGATCTGGGTTTTGCCGCTGGATGGTGACCGCACGCCGTCGCTGGTCGCGCAGCGCGGCGGGGGAGGAGATCTGTCCCCGGATGGACACTGGCTGGCGTACGAATCGATGGAGTCGGGCTCACCTGAAATCTATGTCGTGTCGTTTGGCGGCGGGCAAGGCAAGTGGCAGGTGTCCAGCAATGGAGGCAGGGCGGCGCGGTGGAGCCGGGATGGGAAAGAGCTCTACTACATCGACCCGACTTTCAACCTCTTAGCGGTGCCCGTCAAGACGACGGGCGGCGCGCTGCAATTTGGCGCTGCGCAGACGCTGGTCATCCATTGGCCTGCCTCGAACCCCTTCTACGATGTTGCGCAGGACGGCAAGAAGATTCTCCTCGCTCGGGTTGCCCAGCAAGTCAACCAATCCCTGACGGTGGTCACGAATTTCTCCGAGGGGATCAAGAGGTAAAACAAGGTCCCCCAAGCCTGTCCCGCCGGGACGGGACCCGGGTCATCAGCGATCCCAGGTGGGATCGGGCTCTGCGCCCGCCGGCTCATGGGACCGGGGGTCCAACCAGAGCCTGACCGGGGGCTACAGCGGACACGATCGCGCCACCATCAATCACCAAGGTTCCGTTGACCAGGAGGAAACGCACTCCGATACTTGGTACCGAGGGTTTTTCGAAGGTAGATTGGTCGCGGAAGTTTTCCGGGTCGAAGACCACAAGGTCGGCATCCGTCCCGACTTGCAGCCGTCCCTTCCTGCGCGCCGCGGGCGTGCTCCGCTCCAGACGAACAGCAGGCATGTAGGACATCTTGCGTACGGCGTCGATCAGCGTGAGCGTCCGGCGCTCGCGCACATATTGTGCGAACACTCGGCCGAAGGTGCCCGCGCCGCGCGGATGACCGGCCAGGCCGTCGCTGGCAATCATGGTCAGGGGATTGGCGATCACCTCGTCTACCACTGCCTGCGTGTTATTGAAAATGATGATAGATTGCGGCTGTTGCGATGCGTGCAGCTGTTCGAAGCGTTCCTTGGTCAGTCGCTCGCCCGTGCTGGGGATCATAAGGTCGGAATAATCGATGCCGAGCTTTTCTTTCCAGCCGGGATTGAAGAGTGCGGAGTTGATTTGCGTCATGCCGGCAATGTAGGGGTAAGCCTCGGTGGTGACGTCAAGTCCACGGCCGCGCGCGCCGGCGATCATCCGTAGACATTCGGGAGCCTCTCGCAGGCAACTACTGTTGATATGCACGATATGCAAAGGCGCTCCGCTGACGGCAGCCGCAGCGATGATCTCTCCCACGGACTCGATGCGGTCGCCCCGGCTATGCACGAATACCGGAACCCCGCGTTCCGCCGCGACCCGAAACATCTCTATGATCTCCAGGCGCGACGCCCCCGGCGTGTATTGAATCCCCATGCCGACGCCGAGGCCGCCCGCACGAAGTTCGTCGCGTAGCCGTTGCTGAATGCGTTGCACCTGCTCCGGGGTAGTCGGATCATTCGTCGCAGGCCCGGAGGGCGGCACAATCGCCCCCTCGACGGCGGGCTGGCCGAGGATGGCGGCGCGCGCCCAAGGCTGGCTGGCACTGGTCCCGTAGTTGATGAGCGCGGCATTACGGCGCTGGTCGAGAAACTTCCGCACGTCGGGGGCACCGATCTCCAGTTCGAGCGCGGTGGTCACACCGTCCATGGCTTTGAGGCGATAACCTCGAGCGGTGTGGTCGTGCTGGTGGAGATCGATGAAACCGGGAGCAACGACCAGACCGGAGGCTTCAATGACACGCGCGCCCACGAGCGTTCGCTCGCTGATCGCCACAATCTGGTTGCCCCGAATGCCGACGTCGCGGACCGCGTCAAGCGAGGTTTCAGGGTCGACCACGCGTCCGCCGTGGATTACCACGTCGTAGAGCTCTTGGGCGGACGCGTCGTCGTAAACAGCCATGGCCAGCAGCAGCCCAATCCCCATCACCAGCACCAGTGCAGGGAAAATCGGTCGTGGCACGTCAGCACCTTGTGATTCTGTCATTTTCCGATGTTCCTCTATGGGCGAGCGGGAAACGCAACCGTGCTCTCCCTCCGCGGAAGGAATTGGGCGGTCAAGCTATGCCACTTGCTTCGCAGGATTGGTATCGAGACCGAAGTCACGTTCGATCTGACGGTGCCAGGTTTCGTCGTCGCTGGCGTTGAGCTCCACCCACTCTTCGTCCGTGAATTTACGGCGCCACTCGAGGAAGGGTATGGCATCGGGCCCCACCGGGTGGCGGAGTTGCCAGGTCTGTTTCTCGGCGATCTCCAGGATCTTCTGCGCAACCAGACAAGGTGGCACCGGATTCCTCAGCGCAGCCTTGAAGAACGCGGCGAAGCGCGCGCTCTGCCGATACAGTGAATCGCCGGTACGACCTTCAAGCTCCCGCGCCATTGCCGTGTCAATGATGCCCGGTTCGACGATGGCTACACGGACGCCAAACGTTTTCATCTCACCCGCCAGGGCTTCGCTCAGGGCTTCCAGGGCCCACTTCGAGGCCGTATAGGGACCTAAGGGTGAACAGGCGATACGCCCGGCGACCGAACTCACGTTGATAATGCACCCGCTACGGCGTTGTCGCATGGAGGGCACCAGAGCCTGAATGCAACGCAGTGCCCCGAAGTAGTTGGTCTCCATGACCGCACGAAATTCCGAGAGCTGGAGCTCTTCGACCGAGCCATTTTGCGCAATACCGGCGTTGTTTACGAGAACCTCGATCGGGCCATGTCGTTCCTGGATGTTGCGAACCACATCCTCGACCGACCGGTCGGAGTCCACGTCCATGGTGGAAATCAGAATCGGCAGTTTTTCTCGCGCAGCCGTTTGCGCGAGCTCTGGAGACTGCACGGGGTTGCGCATCGTGGCGTGGACTTTATGACCGGCACGGCCGAAGGCCAAGGCCGTCGCCAAACCGATTCCTTTGCTGGTTCCAGTAATGAGTACAGATGCCATACTAGTCTCCTCGAATCTTGCCAAGTGGGATGCTCAATCAACGGCGCTACCTATCTTATTTCAAACGCGAAAAATCATGACTTCGGTGGCTTTGATGAGGGCGGCCGCCGTCTGCCCCGGTTTGAGCTGCATCTCACGTGCGGAACGCGCAGTGATGATCGATGTGATTTGCTGGCCGCCGATTGAAATCTCTACCTCCGCCATAAGACCACTAATACGAACAGCCTCGATCCTTCCGATGAGCTGATTACGTCCGCTAATGCGGCGGCGGAGCAGTTTCCGTTCGGTCTCGGTCTTACCCCGTGTGCGGAAAAGCAGCCGGTCCACTTCACTTAGCGGAATACGGTGATGTCCTCCGACGGTTCGGATGCTGCGGATTTTCTTCTTGTAAATCCATTGCTTGATGGTGGGAAAGCTGATCCCCAATTGCAACGCCGCATCGCGGAGCTTCAGCAGTTCTTGGTTTTTCTGCCCGGCTTCGCCGCTGCCACCCATCGGAACGAAATCGTACCGTCATCGCAGGGTGTGGTCAACCCGACGAGTTGCTCGTCTGTAAAGCTCCTGGTTATAACCGCGTTGATCTGAAAACCGTGCCCTATTCATAGCGCAAAGCTACCATAGGATCGACTTTCGCGGCTCGGCGGGCAGGGATGTAGCTGGCCACGACGGCTACTCCCGACAACAGCAATCCCACCGCAAGCAACGTCCCTGGGTCTTGCGGCCGCACCCCGAAAAGCAAGCTCGTCAGCAGACGAGTGAGTGCGAGGGCGGCGGTCGTTCCAAGGACAATGCCGACCGCTGCCAACCCCAATCCCTGCCGCACGACAGAGCGGGAAATATCCTTCGGGCAGGCTCCTAACGCCATACGCACGCCGAACTCTTGCGTCCGTTGCGTGACTAAGTGGGCCATCACGCCGTATAAGCCGACTACCGCCAAGAACACCGAGATGGCAGCGAAGACTGCCAGCAGAATCATGCAGACTCTTCGCAGCGTCACCGACTCCGCAGCTGCCTCGTCCAGGGTGATGATTTTCGAAATTGGCTGGTCCTTGTCTACACTCCAGATTGCCTGTCGCACGGCGTTCGTCAGAGTCAGCGGTGGTACCTGAGTGCGAATGGTGAAGGCGATGAGCGGGAAACTCTCTTGTGCGAACGGCCGGTAGATTGTGGCGTGCACCGGTTCTGCCACGCCGAAGTGCTTGATGTCGCCAACCACGCCGACGATTTCCCACATGGTCATCCCGAACGTAGCCGGATCCGGGCTGAGGCGCTTGCCGACGGGGTTTTGCCCAGGCCAGAACTGACGCGCCATCGTCTGGTTGATGAGCACAACCTCGGGTCGACCGGCGGTATCGGCGGCTTGAAAGTCGCGGCCGGCCACGAACGGAACCTCGAGGGTACGGAAATACAAAGGGCTCACAACGTTGAAGTCTGCCTGGGGTATCGCACTCGCGGGCAGAGCCGGCTGACCTTCGATGGTGAAGTTCGTCGAATTCCAGAAGCCGCTGAGCGGAGCAAATCCCACGGCGCCGGCCGACTGGACCCCGGCGAGCGTCATGATCCTCCCCAGGGTTTCATTCAAAAACCGCAGGCGATCTTCGAGCTTCGGATACTTCGTGTCGGGCAGAACCAGCTGAACGGTCAGGACATGGTCCGGGTTGAACCCTAAGCTGGCGCCCTCCAGACGAAGAAAAGTCCGGATCATCAGCCCGGCCCCGGCTAGCAGTACCAGGGACAGCGCCATCTGCGCGATCACCAGCATACTTCGCGTGCGCTCACGGCCGGCAACCGAGCCGCTTCTGCCGCCCTGCTTTAAAGTGTCGTAGACGTCAGCGTTCGAGATGTGCAAGGCCGGCAGAATGCCAAACGACACTCCGGTCAAAACCGCCAAGAAAAGCCCGAAAGCAAGCACGCCGCCGTCCATGGGAATCTTCTCCACTCGCGGAATGTTCAGGTTGGCGATATCGTTCGGAAACAGCTGAAGCAGCGTTCCCCGGCTCCAATAGGCCACGAGCAGCCCAATGAGGCCGCCGCCGAGCGAGAGGAGAGTGCTCTCCGACAGCAGTTGTCCGACCAGCCGCCTGCGGGATGCTCCCAGAGCGAAACGCACCGCAAACTCTTTCCGTCGGCTCGAGCTATGCGCCAGCAACAAATTGGCCAAGTTTGTGCACGCGATGAGCAATACGAATCCGACTGCGCCGAGGAGAGCCAGCAGCGCCGGTTCAATGTCGCCCACATAACTGTTGCGGATGGGCTCGACGGTTGCGCTGCGGGTGGCGTTCGTGTCGGGATGTTCCTTGGCGAGCTGAGCGGCTATGTGCACGAGGTCGGCGTTAGCCTCCTCTACGGTGACACCGGGTTTCAGTCGTGCCATTGGTCGCAAGTAGTTGAGCTTACGGTTTGCCATGTCTGCTGGCTTCAGTGCCGTCGGCACCCAGAACTCAGAATTCCCGGGATAGTCAAAACCGGGTCGCATGATGCCGAGCACAGTGTAAGACTGGCCGTCGAGAAGTATCGTTTTCCCCACGATACCTCGATCGCCCCCAAATTTCGTTCGCCACAGGGAATAGGCAAGAACCACGACGTGATCCGCGCCCGGACGGTCATCTTCCGCGGTGAAAGTGCGGCCCAGGAAAGGCGTGACCCCGGCTACATGAAAGACATTTGCCGAAAACGCGTATCCACTGAGGGCCGCCGGCTCGCCCACTCCCGTCAGGCTTTTGTGGACGTCGTAGGAAGCTCCGATTTCGCCAAAAGAATGGGTGCGCTGTCGCCAATCCGCGAAGTCAGCAGGAGCGACAGGCATGATTTCATCCCCTGGGTTCTGCGGGTTACTTTCCCAGAGTTTGACCAGATGGTCCGGATCAGTGAACGGAAGCGGCTTCAGCAGGACCGCCTTGACTACGCCGAAGATCGCCGTATTCGCACCGATCCCGAGCGCCAAACTGATCAGTGCGACCGCGGTGAAACCCGGGGCTTTGCGCAGCATGCGCAAGCCGTAGCGAAGATCTTCGAGCAAGATTGCCATTCTCGTAACCTTCCTCTCATCTCAGCCGCTAACCTAGGTTTCAGCGTGACGGCCCGTACGAAGACACGATTTCCCTCGTCCTCTGAGCAGTTGAGAGGCCGGAAACGCCGGCTTCGAAGTCGCTTACATTCAAGGAAAAAGCTCTCCATGTCTATACTCTGCGGCGTCCGGTTCCGCAACCCCCCTGTCCGGAAGCGAGCAGACAGCTCGGCAATCAGGCGGCATTAAAGAGCAGGGAGGCGAAGCATTGAACACCCACCATTCGGGTTCGTGACCCACCAACGTGCGGATCGTCCATGGAAATTGCCGCGAACCGCCAAGGTTCATGAACATCGGTGAGAATACGAGGTAGTCTCGGACCAAGACTCCTCGCAATTGACGAGCGCCCCGGCACTCGGTAGTCTGAGAGGGACTAGCAGATCCAAAGGAAACTCTTGTGGCGGTTAAGTCTATTCAGCTTGGGCAGGTTTGGCGGCAAAACCAAAGCGGCCAAGACTACCTCGTGACTAAGGTCTACAGCGAGGTGTTCAGTCAATACGCAGTATTGCGCCCCGCGGAAGTCACTGCGCCGGATGCTCCGACCGTGCGGGTGAAAGTCGCCAAGGGCGCGGATGGCGTTTCGCTGCCCGGATTCACCTTCACCCAGGAAGGATCGTTCTAGTTGTTGTCGGATCCCGGTCAAGCCGGGCACTTCACCCCGTCTTGTCTTCTCGTGGACGGCAGCATCTCTTGGACAAGCTCTCGATGACAGAAAAGATCCTCGCCATTCTGTTTGCCTTCATCAACTCCGTCATGGCGACAACCGGTTCCACCGGGCTCATCTTGTTGATGGCCATTGAATCCGCGTGTATTCCGCTGCCCTCCGAGCTGATCATGCCCTTTGCAGGGTATTTGGTCTACCTGGGGAGCATGAACCTGTTATGGGTAGCCACGGCTGGTGCCATTGGCTGCAATCTTGGGTCGCTCGTTGCCTACGAAATCGGATGTTACGGTGGTCGCCCCCTGGTTGAAAGGTACGGCCGCTGGATTCTGCTCAGCCGCCGTGAACTGGACTGGGCGGACCGGTTTTTCGCCCGGTGGGGATATCTCGCGGTGTTTTTGGCGCGGCTTCTGCCCGTGATTCGTACCTTCATCGCGCTGCCCGCCGGGATTGCCCGCATGCCGCGCGGACGCTTTCACCTTTACACGTTCCTCGGTTCCTGGCCGTGGTGCTACGCACTTGCCTGGTTAGGGATGAAGTTGGGGGAGAACTGGCGCGAACTGGGAAAATACTTTCATCAGTTCGACGCGGCCATCGGTATCGTGCTGGCCGCAGGCGTCATCTGGTTTGTGTGGTCTCACTGGCAGAATCGAATCACGGTGACGGAATGAAGCAGGCAGCCGACGCTTGGACGCGTCCCAGAGGATCTGCCGGCAAGAGTCCTGGTTGGGTCGTAGCCCGGGGCGGGAGAAAGGCGGTCGACATGAAACATCTGTTTCTGCCTATGGTTTTCGTCTGGCTGAGCACAACCTTCACTGCTGCTCAGAGCGCTCCGCCTTCTCCAGGTCAGCCATTCGTCGTCGAATACTACTACAAGACGAAATGGGGGCACGCCGACGAGTTCTTGAAGCTCTTCAAGAAAAACCACTATCCGCTGCTAAAAAAGGAAGTCGAGATGGGGCGCTTGCTCAAGGTTTGGATGGATCAGCCGCGGTACCACACCACCGAAGATGGGCGTTGGGATTATCGCGTGACCATCATCTTCAAGAACGCCACCGTGGCCAACGAGCCCTTCGACGAAGACGCCTTAAAGAAGCAGCTGTTTCCCGATCAGGAGATGTATACCCGCGAGGAGCAACGCCGTTTTGAGATTCTCGACGCGCATTGGGATTTGCCCGTTCGGTCCGTGGACTTGGAGAAGGCAAGTCCTTGAGAGAAAGACGCAAAGAGGTATTGTTGTTCTTCGAATCTCGCTCCAGGTTCGCTCAGACAGTCCCGATTCGAGTATGTGCGGTTGGCTTTTGGCCCCGAGAGTCCCAGTCTTGGAGCGCCGTGCAATGATGGAATGCTACCGTCTAACGAACATCCTCGAGTCTCGCTGTCGCCCGGTTGCAAATGCGGCCCTCAGTACGAGAACATACCTGCTCAACGGAATCTGGAAAGTGTCATAAGGACTTGGCCACGCGATGGCGACTAAGCACAAGCATGTAACCGAGGAAACCAGAAAACAGGGTGGCAGCGAGATTCAAGCGCCCAAGGGCAAGCTGGGTGTGCTCATTCCGGGCATGGGGGCGGTCGCTACCACCTTCGCAGCCGGCGTCGAAGCAGTTCGCAAAGGCATCGCCAAACCCTTTGGATCGCTTACCCAAATGGGAACGATTCGGCTCGGCAAGCGCACCGACGCCCGCTCTCCCAAGATCAAAGAATTCGTTCCCATAGCCGGGCTGAACGATCTCGTCTTCAGCGGCTGGGATATTTTTGAGGACGATATGTACACGGCAGCCTCTAAGGCCGGCGTCCTCGAGCGCGAGCTCCTGGACAAAGTGAAGCCCTTCCTCAGCTCGATCCGGCCGCGCAAGGCGGTCTTCGACCACAATTACGTCAAGAACCTCGACGGCCCAAACGTTAAGAAGGGCAACAGCAAAATGGATCTGGTCGAACAGGTTCGCGACGACATTCGCGAGTTCAAGAAGAGCTCCGGAGCCGACCGCTTGGTCACCATCTGGTGCGGATCCACGGAAAGTTTTCTGGAAACCTCGGCGGTGCACCAAACCGTCCGGGCGTTCGAAAAGGGGCTCACGCAAAACGACGAATCCATCGCTCCTTCCATGATCTATGCCTACGCGTCGCTGACCGAAGGAGTCCCCTTCGCCAATGGAGCGCCGAACTTAACCGTGGACATTCCTGCCATGCACGAACTGTCCCGCCAGAACCAGGCTCCCATCTGCGGCAAGGATTTCAAAACCGGGCAGACGCTGATGAAGACCATTCTTGCCCCCGGATTCAAAGCGCGCCTGCTCGGCCTGAGTGGCTGGTTCTCGACCAACATTTTGGGCAATCGCGATGGCGAGGTGCTCGAAGACCCGGGATCGTTCAAGACCAAGGAGGAATCGAAACTTTCCGTTCTCGAACACATCCTGCAACCCGACCTTTATCCCGAGCTTTACGGACATTTCACCCACAAGGTTCGGATCAACTATTACCCGCCACGCGGCGACAACAAAGAGGGTTGGGACAACATCGATATCTTCGGATGGCTCGGCTATCCCATGCAGATCAAGGTGGATTTTCTCTGCCGCGACTCCATCCTGGCCGCTCCGATCGTGCTCGACCTCGTGCTTTTGAGCGATCTCGCACAGCGCAGCGTGGAGCTACGGAGCCTCGGAATTCAGGAGTGGCTGAGCTTTTATTTCAAATCTCCCATGACGGCCCCAGGACTCTACCCCGAGCACGATTTATTTATTCAGCTGATGAAACTGAAGAACACCTTACGCCACCTGCGCGGCGAGGAGTTGATTACCCACTTGGGCTTGGAATACTACGACTGAGCTCTAGAGTGCGTGGCCTTCGCCCGTCGAAGTGAAGGTAGGCAGGAAAATATCCGGTGCGCGGCCGGGAAGCCTCGGCGGGAGAAAGCGGCTGTACAGGCTACCGCAGCGATTCTTCCACTTCTGTCAGCCAATCAGGCCGCTTCAAGACCTCCCGTGGCTTTGGCCCATCGGCTGCGCCCACAATTCCGTCCCGCTCCATCAGGTCGATCAGATGTGCCGCCCGTCCGTACCCGATCCTTAATCGGCGCTGCAGCAGGGAAGTGGAAGCCTTGCCGAACTCGACCACGAGCTTGACGGCGTCTTCGAAAAGCGGGTCGTGCTCGCCCTCTTCCTCATCCCCGTCCAGCCGGCTTTCTTCGACCTCCTCCTTCGGAGCTTCGAGGAATTTCTCTTCGTACTCGGCGGTGGCCTGCGAACGCCAGAATTCGACCACGGCGGCAATCTCTTTTTCGGTCACAAAAGGCGCGTGCAGCCGGATCACACGGGCTGATCCAGCCGGTAGATAGAGCATGTCGCCCCGTCCGAGCAGAGCCTCGGCACCATTGGCGTCAAGAATGGTTCGGGAATCGACCTTGGTCGCGACCCGGAAGGAAATGCGGGCAGGGAAGTTGGCTTTGATCAATCCGGTGATGACATCGACGGATGGACGCTGGGTCGCCAGGACCAGATGAATGCCCACGGCGCGGGCCATCTGCGCCAGCCGGGTGATCGATTCTTCGACATTGCCGGAGTCGAGCATCATCAAATCGGCCAACTCGTCGATGATGATAACGATGTAGGGCAGCGGGCCTTCCTCTGTGCTCTCCGCAAACAGGCTGGGCGTCTCGAACAGTTTGTTGTATTGCGCAATGTTACGAACCCCCTTCTCGGCCAGCAGCTTCAACCGTCGCTCCATCTCGCGCACGGCATTGCGCAGGGCGTTGGCGGCCAGTTTCGGTTCGGTAATGATCGGGGTAAACAGGTGGGGAACCCCATCGTAGTTGCCCAGCTCCAAGCGCTTCGGATCGACCAAGATCAGACGCACCTGGTCTGGCGTCGCCTTGTAAAGAATGGACATGATCATGGCGTTGATGGCCACGCTCTTGCCCGTTCCCGTCGATCCCGCGATAAGCAGGTGGGGCATGGCGGCCAGGTCCGCGGTTATGATGCGCCCGTTGATGTCCTTGCCTAGGGCGAGGGTAAGTTTTGATTTCGAGCCCAGAAACTCCCCGGATTCAATGTTCTCCCGCAGCCAAATGATTTCCCGCTCGCGGTTCGGCACCTGGATGCCGACTGTGGATTTACCGGCCATACGCTCGACCAGAATGCTTTCCGCCTTGAGCGCGAGACAGAGGTCGTCGGTCAGATTGGTGATGCGGCTGTACTTGATGCCCGCTTCGGGCTTGAACTCAAAGGTGGTCACGACCGGCCCCGGATTGATCTGCGTCACCTGTCCGGTCACTTCAAACTCGGCGTATTTCTCGGTCAGTACCTGCGCCAGAATCTTGAGTTCGTCGGCGTCGACCGCGTGCTGCCCATCCGAACGGTGCAGCAGGGAACTCGAGGGCAGTTTGAAGCCCCCATCGTTGCGGGGTAGGGTCGTCTTCGGTCTTTGGCTATTATCAGCGCGGTCGGTGACTTCGGGGGCTGGCGCCGCCGCCGGAACTGGGGCAGGGGGTGGTGGCGCGTCCGCTTCGGCGAAGGTGCGCTCAATTCCCGTGCGTAGCGGCTCGGCCGGGGGCGCCGCGGCAGCCGGTTTGTTGGACACCACGGGGGGACGGACCGGCGACTTCGGCAAAGCCCGCCTCCTCTCGAGTTCCCTCTGCATCTGTTTCTTGGTGCGCTGCTCCCTCCAGTCTTTCCAGCGATTCCAGAGCGCAATCGCAAAGGCAAACCGGGTCGGCACCCACAATTCGACCGCCGCGAAAGAGAATGTGGTCGACAGATATAGCGCCACTGCTAAGGTGGTCAGACAGACAATGTTGGCACCCGCCAAATTCAGATAATGAATCAGGAAATCGCCGACGATTCTGCCCAGCAAGCCTTCGATGGGAATCACGCCCTTCCAGCGCAGCGGCCGGGAAAAAAGGGCTAAGAACGCGGGGAAGAAGACCAGCAGACAGCTTGCTCCCAGGGATTTTGCTACCGGAGATCCTATCTTGCGCGAGCGGAACCAGCGGGCTCCGAGCGCGAAGGCGAACACTGGAATCAGGAAGCTACCGATGCCAAAACCCTGCAGAACCACATCGGCGACCAGCGCACCAACCACCCCAATCCAATTGCGAGCCGCGTTCGATCCGGCGAGCGCCGAAGCGGTGTCGAGCGAGGGGTCCAGAGGAGAGTACGAAGCCAAGGCGAGGAACAGGAGGAGTGCAGAGATGGACAATAAGAAACCGATCAGCTCATTGAGCCGGCGGTTACTGGTCGGCGTGAACGCCTGCGCCAGAGATTTCATAGGCGGAATGCCCCACAGGAATCACAGCTTTTTCCCGGATGACACGGCCGCCAGAGCGCTTCGATTATGCCAAGAAGTGGGCCGAAGAAACAACCGAGGATTGGCGGGCCAGTATCCACAGTGACAAACACAACCTGTGCTGTTCTCCAGTTTACCCACCCAAGCGCCAGTGCCTTGGCCCGGTACCTTGCTCGGACGATATCGTACAACCCCGCGCTCACCGCCGCCCGGTTTCGAGTTCAGGCGCGAGCCGGTCTCATCGGAAAAGGTGTTGGGGCCGTCCTCCGGGCGAAGCTTATCCCACATTCACTGGAGGTGCCATAGCAAGGCGAGGCCGATGACAATGATTCCTGCGACGATTCGGTAGACGATAAAGATCTTTAGGGTGTTCGACTGGAGATAACGCAGCAACCACCGAATGGTTGCGTAGCCAACCACCGCCGACACCGCCACCCCCACCAGGAAGGGCGTATGCATCCCTTGCGGCAAACCTTCTTTGTGGAGTTCGTGGGCCTTGAGCAGCGCTGCTCCGGCGATAATCGGGGTGGACAGCAAGAAGCTAAAGCGCACGGCAGCTTCCCGCGTCAGGTTGCGAAACAGGCCCGCTGTGATCGTGGCCCCCGAACGCGACACTCCGGGAATCAGGGCGGTGGCTTGGGCGCAGCCGACAATCAGCGCATCCGCCAAGCTCACTCCGGTGAGCGATTTTGTCATCTTGCCGATCTTTTCCGCCCACGCCATCAGCAGAGCAACCAGAATGAGCGATCCGGCAATCAAGTAAATGTGCTCGCGGAAATATTCTTCCGCCGACTTTTCCATGAGCTTGCCCGCGATTGCTCCAGGAATGGTCGCCAGGGCCAAGAACCAGAGCAACAGGCGCTCCTCTCGCTGCTCATCGGGCGTCAAGGCCTGATCCGAACCGCCCGCCTCGGAAAATCGCACCACGCGGCCTCCCAGTGCGGCTTGGATGATCTGCACCCAGGTGCGCCGGAAATACAGAAGCACCGAAAGCAGGGTGCCAAAATGCAGCGCCACATCAAAAGTCAGCTCATGGGCAGGGGAAAGTTCGTTCCAGCCGAGCAGCCGGCGCACGATGATCAAATGTCCGGAGCTTGAAATGGGCATAAACTCTGCCAGGCCCTGTATCGCGGCGAGCACAATCGCTTGATAGATCGGCAAGGGTTATCCTTTCTAATCGGGGTGATTCGACTATCTCAGACTTCAGGGAATGGCTGGCTTGGGCTCTGGAAGCCACCATTACGGCTCCGCATTTCCGAAGGTCGGAATGCCCTGCGCAATGAAATAGAGGAGACGGTCCGCCCGAAATCCCCAATCGCTCTGGGGAAACTGGGTGGCTACCTTTTGCGCCAGCGCCAGAGCCTTGGCCTTGGATTCTTCAGATTTCTTCGGCTGATTCTCCGTCTTGTAAATCTCAATCAGGGCTGAAAACCGCCAGGCTGCATTGTATAAGGCCTCGGCGACCTTGGGTGACTGCGGGTGTTCCTCGGCATACTTCTGGTACATCTCAGCCTCTTTCAGGGGACACTTCGAAGCAGCCTGCCAATCGCCGCACAACTTGTTATCGATCAATTGGAAGGCGGCCAAATCCGCCCACTTCGTTCCGGGAAATTTTTTCATCACTTGTCTCATGAAGTCTTCATTCATGCCCTCGCGCAGGTACGCTTGCTGCTCCCGGGCAGAAGGACGGGACATCACATCCGCTTTCTCGATTTGCCAGCGGATGTCGGCGGAGCGATACAGCCCCTCGCCCGCCAAGGGCGAGTTGGGGAACAGATCGTAGACCTCGTAGTAGAGGTGAATCGCATCCTGCGCGGCCCCGCGCCGACCATGACGCTGACTCGCTTGGTCCTCAGAGTCGACCGCCTCGCCGAACAGAACTCGGTCTCCGTTCGGGGTGGTCGAATCGACCGCGGCCTTCTGGAGAATCCATCCCGTCAGGGTTCTCTCCTGCGTGACGTTGGCTTCCACCTTCAACCAATCCCGGCTGGTCTCGAGAACGACAACTTCACGCCCACGCTCGATTTGGCCCAGCTTGGCCGAGGCGGAGTCCGGGGAGATATAGATGTCGGCAACCCGCAGCACTGCGCCCCGCCGGGCTTGCGCCCAGCCGTGGATACTTCCAGTCAAGATAATCAGCAGAGCGGTTGAGGTGCGTACTTTGTCTCTCATCAGTCGAGGCACGATGGGCCAGCTAGATTCCCACCGGTCTAAAATCTTGTCGCGACGCGGTGGTCAGAGTATCGGTTTGAAGCTGTGCGAGCATTTGAGGGTCGATATTTCCTCCGCTGAGGATGGCGACGTTGACATCGCTATCCGGTAACCGATCCTGGTGGAATAAAAACGCCGCCATCGCGACCGCCCCGCTCGGCTCAGCCACGGTTTTCGGATTCCTGGCGAGCAGTCGCATCGCCTGGCGGATCTCCTCCTCGCCGACGGTCACGATATGGTCGACGTAGCTGCGTATATGCTCAAAATTGATCGGTCCCACGCTTTGGGTGCGAAGGCCGTCGGCGATGGTTTCCGACACCTGTTCGGCTGAGAACTGAACGAGCTTGCCTTTTTCCAGGCTGGCCTGTGCATCCGAGGCAAGCTCCGGCTCGACCCCGATGACTTTGGTCGCGGGTTTGCTGAGCTTCATGGCCGTGGCAATTCCGCTGATCATCCCGCCGCCTCCGACCGGAACCAGCACAGTGTCCACCTCGGGAAGGTCTTCCAGGATTTCCAGCCCTATCGTGCCTTGGCCGGCAATGATTTTCTCGTCATTGTAAGGAGGAACCATCGCATATCCGTTCTGCCGCACCAACTCCTCCGCCTTCTGCTGACGCTCGAGACTGGACGGACCAACCAGCACCACGGTGGCACCCATGGCCTCGGTCGCTTGGCGCTTAATCAGGGGCGCATTCGAAGGCATTACGATGATCGCTTTTATGCCGAGCGCCCGCGCCGCGTAAGCCACGCCTTGCCCATGATTGCCGCTCGAGTAGGTGATCACCCCTCGTTCCCACTCTTCCCGCGGGAGAGAGGCGATCTTGTTGTAGGCTCCACGAATCTTGAAGGCGCCGATGGGCTGCTGGTTCTCCAGCTTGAGATAGAGATGGTGCGTGCCCGGATGATTGTCGACTTCCTGGTAGGCTAGCCTCAACAGTTCGGTGCGCACTGCCACCCCGCGCAACCGGGTTTGTGCCTCACGGATATCGGCCAGCGTTACGATACGTCGTCTCCCCAGTTTGAAGGATGTTTAGCCTTCCATCGAGGTTGCCAGATGCGCCCGGAACCGAGCCGTGCGACGGTCGATGGGGTGAACCCCCGTCTCAGATTTCCAGGATCACCGGCATGATCAACGGCCGCTTCTGCGTCTGCTTGGAGATATAGCGTTTCAGATCGGCCCGGATTTTTTCTTTGATCACGCCGTAGTCCGCTTTCTCTTCCTCGCTCGAGACCTCGAGCGTCTGCATCACCAGCTGCCGTGCACCCTCGGCAAAACCGTCCTCCCCTGGCTCAAATCCACGGGTTACGATCTCGGGCGAAGTCTCCACCCGGCCCGAGAGCTTGTTAATGGCGATGATTGGCAGCACGATGCCATCTTCGCTGAGATGACGCCGATCTTTGATCACCAGGTCTTCCACCACATCGGTACGCGAACCGGAATCGATGCAGACGCGGCCGGCATTGACGCGCCCGGCCTTGCGGGCCCCCAACTCGTCAAACTCCAGAATGTCTCCGCTCTCAATCAACAGCACGTTTCCGACCGAGCCGCGCATCGCCGCGGCCAGTTCCGCGTGCAGCGCCAGCTGGCGGTACTCGCCGTGAATGGGAATGAAATATTGGGGTTTGACCAGGTTGAGGATCAGCTTCAGTTCCTCCTGGCTGGCGTGTCCGCTGACGTGCACCGGCGGCGACGATCCGTCTTCGTAAATGACGTGTGCCTGGCGGCGGAAGAGGTGGTCGACCATGCGGTAAATCGCCTTCTCGTTGCCGGGAATGATGCGGGACGACAAAACTACCGTGTCGCCCTTTTCGATCCGGGCGTGCTTGTGGCTGTCGACCGCCGCCCGCGAAAGTGCCGACATCGGCTCTCCCTGGGTTCCGCTGATCAGCACGCAAACTTTCTCCGGCGGAGTGTTCTTCATCTCTCCGGGAGAGATCAGCAGGCCTTGCGGAATCTCCATGTAGCCGAGATCCTCCGCAATCTCCGCCGAGCTCACCATGGAGCGGCCAATAAAGGCCACATTGCGACCGTGCTCCCAAGCCAATTCGACGGCCAGCTTGATGCGATGGATCGAAGACGAAAAGCAGGAGATGAACAGTCGGCGCTCGGTACGGGCAAATACTTCATCAAACTTGCGGCGCACGGCGCGCTCACTGGGCGTGTAACCCTTGCGCTCGACATTGGTCGAGTCCTGAAAAAGTGCCAGCACACCTTCTTTGCCATACTCGGCGAAGGCATGCAGGTCAAATAACCGGTTGTCGGTCGGCGTGGGATCGACCTTGAAGTCTCCGGTGTGCAGAACCACCCCGAGCGGCGTGTGAATCGCCAGCGCCACGCAATCCACCAAGCTATGGGTCACCTGGATGGGATGGATGGTGAACGCACCCACCTTGAAACTCTCTCCTGGCCGGATCTCGTGGAGAACCGTCTGGTCGAGCAGACCATGCTCATCCAGTTTGTCTTCGACGTAAGCCAGCGTGAACTCCGTGCCCCAGACCGGGACGTTGAGTTCGGAAAGCATCCACGGTAACGCACCAATATGGTCTTCATGACCATGGGTCAAAACAATGGCCCGCACATACCGCCGGTTCTCGATCAAATAGGAGATATCGGGAACAACGATGTCGACCCCGAGGAGCTCAGCTTCGGGGAACATCAGGCCGGCGTCAACCACGATGATGTCGTCGCCCCAGCGCACGACCATGCAGTTCATCCCGAACTCGCCCAACCCGCCGAGCGGCACGACATGCAACTTCCCAGTTGGCATCTGAGTAAGTTGAATGCTAGCACAACCGAAGCGGTTCGGATTCTCGAGGCAGGTTCCCAAGTCGCCATCGGCGCCCGGCCTGCTTTCGCCCCGCCTCGACTCGCGCTAAGCTTGTAGCTACATGTCCGAGCAGGGTCCAAAGTCGTGGTTGCGAAGGAAATTGGAGGCCAGTTTACGACAAGGCTTCGAGCGGGCCTACCAGACCGTCCGCGTGGATTCGGACAAGTTTCTCTTAGAGCTCAGGATGGCATACGGAATGCCCGTCGCGAGCTTTGAGGGTGTCTATTCGATGGACCTGAGTCGGCTCGATGATCTGGCATCACGGGTGATTCATAGCGGCATGAGAATGGCAGCAGCGGAGGGTGCGGGGCTGGGCTTGGGCGGCCTGATCACCATCGTTCCCGACCTCAGTATTCTTGCGGGAATCACCTTGCGAACCATCCAGAAGCTGAGCCTGCTTTACGGCTTCGAATTCAACACCGAGGAAGAGAGTGCTGAACTCTGGATTGCCGCTGCCAGCGCCGCAGGGGTGGATATCAGCCGCGAACTTTTGGAGAAGGAAGTGGTGAATCGCTTTGTGCCCCAGGTGATTCGGCGCATCGCCGTCCAAGCCAGCCGGGAAGTAGTGGAGAAGTGGTCCGGCCGTCTGATTCCGATCACAAGCTCTCTGATCGGAGCCGGTCTCAACTATTATTTCGTGCGCGCTTGGGGTGAGCGTGCCAAAAGCCATTTTCGCCAGCGCCATTTGCAGGTTCGCAGTCGCAAGCGTCGCGAACTCGAACCGCTCTCGATGATTGAGAATCCCGCCGGTTGATCCCGCGGACCTCGATCCCTGTGCGCTCCTCCGAACGGATGTTCCGACAATGCCGATGAACGTTTCTGGATTTCAGGAGGACCGGTCGGCGCCTTCGCTGTCCCGACCGGTTCGCTCGTAACGCAGCCAATCTTCCAGTTCGAGTCCCCGCTCAGTCTTCTCATCCCGGTATTTCACGATGACTGGAGCGTACAACGAGAGGTTCCACTTCGCTGCAGGTTCTCTCTGAAGCGCTCGCGCTCCTGGCACAACCACTGCATTCTCGGGCACTTCGAGCCCGGCTTGGTCGGTGGCCCGATAAATCTCAGCCCGCACAAGATCATACAGAGGGGTCGAGCGGGTGAGAATCGTGCCTGCTCCCAGCACCGCCCGCGCCCGCACCAGCGTGCCTTCATATACCCCGCAATTGCCTCCGACGAGCACATCATCTTCGATGACCACGGGAACAGCATTGACGGGCTCGAGCACCCCGCCAATCTGCGCGCCCGCACTGAGATGCACGCGCTTGCCAATCTGGGCGCAGGATCCCACCAGCGCATGCGAATCGACCATCGTGCCCTCGTCGACGTAAGCGCCGACATTGATGAACATCGGAGGCATGCAGATCACGCCGGGAGCTACATAGGCGCCCATGCGCACCGAGGACCCTCCGGGCACCAGGCGCACGTGATCCTCGATCGCGAAACGCCGGGCGGGGAAGGTATCTTTATCGACAAAGGAAAGACTGCCGTCTCCGGCCATCTGGCTCAGTTCACCCAAGCGAAATCCGAGCAGGATGCCCTGTTTTACCCATACCTGCGCCACCCAACGGCCATCCACCTTTTCAGCGGCGCGAATCTTGCCTTGGGTCAGCTGTTCTCGGAAGTCGAGAAAAATTTTCCGCGCCTCGGGATTGCGCTCCACTTCACCGGAGGAGGCAAGGCGCTCGATCAAAGACTGGAGCGATGGCATGAGGCGAAGTATAAAGGAAAGCGAATCGCAGAGAGCAAGAACCAGAGCTTGATCAGCCTCGCATCCGCTGCCTGCCAAGCTTCAGATGCACTTACACTCCGAGCGTATGAGCACCCCTGTCATCTGGTGCGCCGCCTGTCTGGCTTCGGAAAGCGTGGCATAGGGCCCGTGCCAGCGTGCATGGTCGATATCGTGCCCGGAGGGGCGTCCTTTGCCGTGCTTGCACTGTCCGCAAGTCGAGCGATGGAGAACGATCTTCCGCGGTCCGGCTAACCAATTCTCGTAGATAAAGAAACTGACGGTCTCGACCGAGGTTCCTGTCGGCTTGGGAATCAGTCCCGCCTCGGCCGCGATGCGCTGCACCTTAGAACGGGTATCGCGGCGCATCGGCACCAGGGGCAAGCGATAAACTTCCTCGATCTTTCCCATCATCGCCAAAACCGCCTTCACTGGCAGGGGATTGGTTTCGATGAAGTTGGCTTGCATCAAGGCCAGATACTTGCGCTGAAGCCCCCGCGCGGCAACCCAATCATTGTTCAGCGCAGCGTGTGTCATCTCCGCCATTTCGCGAGGGATCTCGTTCGCGGCCACGGAGATGATTCCCACCCCGCCCACGGCAATCACCGGAAGCGTAATCGCGTCATCTCCGGAAAAGATCCGGAAATTCTCGGGAAGCGAGGTGGCGACCTCGGCAATCTGTGCCATGTTCCCGCTCGCTTCCTTTACACCCACGATGTTGGGGAGCTCGGCCAGTCGGGCCAGGGTGGAGGGTTCAATGTTTGTGCCCGTGCGCCCGGGAACGTTGTAAAGAACGATCGGCTTGTCCACGGCCTCGGCAATCGCCCGAAAATGCCGGTATTGTCCTTCTTGGGTCGGCTTATTGTAATAAGGAGACGCCGTCAGGATGGCGTCGACTCCCGGACGAGCCGCCGCTTCCTTGGCCAGTTCCACGGCCTCCTGGGTCGCATTGGCTGTCGCCCCGGCCATGATGGGCACACGTCCGGCTGCCACCGCCACCGTTACGTCGACCACCTGCACCCGCTCATCGCGAGAAAGTGTAGGTGTCTCGCCGGTCGTACCACAGGGTACAAGAAAGTCGATTCCGGATTCTACTTGCCATGCGACCAGGTTGCGCAGCCCAGGCTCGTCGATCGAGCCATCTTGACGAAAAGGAGTGACCAATGCAGTCCCGCAGCCCCGAAGTTCCATGCGAATAAGATAACGCGAATCGGGAAGTGCGCCAAAGTTTTGACCTTCCACCGGGAATGCGGCCTGGAAGGATTTCCGCACATCGAAGCATGCCCGCGGTTCGCAAGTCGAGTCGTGTCTGGCGAACCAGCCATAACAAGCGAACACCGGCGAGGAGTTTTCACTGCGAATCGCCTCGGAGAATAGCAGCAAGACAGATTGGGTCTGAGTGCGAAGTCTTCAGAATCAGTTGCCGGAATGGTACCTCAAGAACCTGGAACAGCCGGGACGAACCCGACCACGGACCCTCAACCATGCCTTCGAGAGAAACCGGCCGGAGCTCTAGGAAACCATTCGTTTCGCTTCGGCTTCTTTCACATACCGCAAGAGCAGGTCGCGCAATGAAATCAGTCCTTTCAGCTGCTTCCCGTCGGTGATCGGGAGATGGCGGAACCCGAACTCGCGCATGAGAAACAGACCGTTTTCCACGGTTTCCTCGATGCCTACCGCTTTCGGATTCGGAGTCATCACCTCCGAAACTTTGGTGGTGCCGGGCATGCGCCCCACCGCGACCACGCGGTTCATAATGTCGCGTTCGGAGAAGATCCCGGCCAACTCCCCATTGCGTAGCACCGGCAAGGCGCCAATGTTGTGCTCCATCATGAAGCGGGCGGCCTCGAGCACGGTATTGTTGGCATCGATCGAATAAACCCGGCGGTCCTTAATCAAGTCATAAATCAGCGCCATAGACAGCTCCCTCGCGACCGAAGTTCAACACTTTATCATGGATCACGTAGCAGAAACCGGGAGGTCGAAAATGACGTTTCCGGAGACGTGCCAGCGCCGAGCCAGAATGTGCTTGGGAGAAAACCGTTGCGGCGGGGGCGCGGGGGAGATCGCACCCCCACGCCGTTACGCCTTTCGATCTGCCGCTTAGAAGCGGATGTGGGGTCCGAAGGTTACCCGCAAGTTGTTCAACGTGCCGTTATTTAGGTAGATTTCGTCCCCGGCCTCCAGGCGCAATCCGACCGGCCCGATGAGCCCTTCAACACTCCGCCCGGGTAAAAGGCCAGATGGGTGCCCGAACCTCCCACGCCGTTGACGGCATTGGTGAAGGTTGTTCCCGAAACCACTCCACTCATGGTTTCGTCGAAATTGACGAAGCCCATTTTGCCGGTCACGAATATGCGGATCGGCCCGCATGTGCCGGCTTGAATCCTCGGGCCGAACAACCCGGTGAGAGGTCGCATACCCGTGGTCACAAAGGTGGGGGTGAGTCAACTCGTGAAGGCGCGGGTGTAATTTCTCCTGAAGTCATAATTCACTTCGCCTTCCAGCGAAATATTGGGGTGCGCATTAATGCCCAGCCGCCCGCCCCCGCCTACAAAATTGGTCGCAGAGCTGCCCGGGGTAAAACGAAAATAGTCTGCGAACACCCCCACCTCGCCGTGATCTTCCGAAGACTGGGCTGAGGCCAATCCCGGCGCAGCAAGACCAAGACCGAGGGCTACGATCATGGCAAAACGATTCATCATTTCACTTCTGGCTTCCCAGTAGCTTCCGGACCTCCCGACTACCCTTCGAGGAATCTGAATTTGACTGCAAAGTTTGGATGACGGGTGTGGAGCGCAAGTTGGGCTGGATCTGGCTTAGCTAAGTGCCTATCATGCTGGAGCTATGCCGGGAGATCCGTGAAGAGACGCGTTAGGGTAAATCCCCTAGTGAATCGGGTGGGTGATTCTGGTTAAATCCCCTAGGGCGGGTTCCATCGACCGTGGACCGGCTGGGGGCGAATCGCTGTGCGATTCAAGCTCGGCTCTGCTATCTTCTTGGCTCGTACTCTGAGAGGCTCGATGACGGAACCTTCACTGCCCCAACCCTCCGCGTTTTATCGATGGACCGTGCTCATATTCGTCAGCATTGCCATGGGCGCGAACTACTACATCTATGACAGCATCAATCCCCTGGAACGTATCTTCATCGACCGACTGGGCTTTTCCGCCACGGAATTTGGCTGGCTGAACGCCAG
>DASPVG010000168.1:0-5023 GCA_035622455.1 Terriglobales bacterium | reverse complement strand
AGCACATCCTGAAAGTCAGTTACGATCGGAATCGAGCCGCCAGAGCGAATGAACACCGTATCTTTCTTGAACACGTCATGCATCGCCTCCGTCGCGGCTTTGATGTATGGGTTGTCGGTGCCGACCACGCAAGCCGGGCCCTTGCTCCAGACTTTGATCTTGGTCTCAATCCCTTTCGGGGTGAGCTTCTTCACGTAGTTCGTGTAGCGCTTCAAAATGTCATCAGGTTTCTGATTGGGGACAAGCCGCATGGAAACCTTGGCCGCAGCGCGTGCGGGAATCACGGTCTTGGCCCCGGGAGCGGTGAAGCCGCCCGGCATCCCATGAACCTCCAGTGTCGGGCGCGCCCAGGTACGATAGAGAACCGAAAAGCCCGGCTCGCCGGTGAGCACCTTCGATCCGACTTCGGTCTTGCGGTAGTGCTCTTCCTTGAAGGGGAGCCGCTTCCAGGCCTTCAGTTCATCGCCAGACGGTTTCTTCACATCGCGGTAGAAGCCGGGAATCAGAATCCTGCCCTTAGAGTCCTTCAGCTTGCTGATGATTTCGATCAGGCCGAAAAACGGGTTGGGAGCTACGCCGCCATACATCCCCGAATGCAAATCCGTTTTCGGGCCAACCGCCTCGATTTCCGTGTAAACCAACCCGCGCAGCCCGACACACAAGGTGGGAAGGTCGGGCGCAAACAGCTCGGTGTCGCAAACCAGAGCAAAATCGGCCCGCAGCTTGGCCTTTTCCTTGCGGACGTACTCCGCAATCGACTCGCCTCCCACCTCCTCTTCACCCTCGATGATGAACTTCACATTGAGCGGAAGTTTGCCGTCATGGCCCTTCATCAAGGCCTCGACCGCCTTGATCTCCATCCAGAGCTGACCTTTATCGTCCACCGCCCCGCGGGCATAGATGTTGTTGTTGCGCTCGGTAGGCTCAAACGGTGGGCTCACCCATTGGTCGAGCGGATCCGGGGGTTGCACATCGTAATGTGCGTAGCAGAGCGCGGTGGGTTTGCCCGGAGCATGCAGCCAATCGGCGTAAATGAGAGGATGGCCTTTGGTGGGGATGACTTCCACATTTTCCATTCCAATTCTGCGTAGCTCGGCGGCGACGAAGTCGGCCGCCTTCTGCACATCCGACTTGTGCTCTTGCAAAGTGCTCACACTTGGAATCCGAAGCAGATCCTTCAGCTCATTTAAGAAGCGTTGATGATTCTCTCGGGCAAAATCCACTGCTGGGGAAGCCATAACTGACCCTCTTTCTCGCGCAACCAGCGCGCCATTTCCTCGGAGGAAAACACATCAGTATACCTGAGCAATTGGCGAAATTTTGCGACGAAAACGAGGGGCCAGGCGGTGGGAAGGCAAAGCGAACCAGGGTAAGGCTTGCCCGGTTGGAGAGCCAGGGCAGTCCGCTTATCGCCAGATTGAGTGGTAAACGGTCGCGAGGGGATTTTCGCGATGCCGACGAATCTCAACCGCCATGCCTAGCGGTTCAAAAGCGCGAGGGAGAAAATGGGGAGATATCATACTGCGGCTTCAAACCTGTAACCATTTGAGCCATGACTTCAGCCGTCACCGGAGCCAGCAGAATGCCGTCCCGGAAGTGGCCGGCGGCCACGAAGTATCCGGGCAGGCTGGTCGGTCCAAGAATGGGCAAATCGTCGGGCGTTCCGGGGCGCAACCCTGCCCAGGCCTCGAGCAGGCGCGCATCCTCCAGTCGATCGAACAGGGCGACGGCCGCACGGTGCATGCGATTGATGGTGTCGGCGTCTACGCGCTTATCGTAGCCGGCTTCTTCCAGGGTCGATCCAACAAGGATTCGCCCGTTGCTTCGTGGAACCAGGTAAACCTCTGGCGCGCGGATGACATGACGGAGCAAATTCCCCCCGGCAACGGCGAGCATTTGGCCCTTGACCGGCCGGGTCGGGAACCCGAGGGGCGGGAGCTGTCCTGCCCACGCGCCGGCACAATTCACCACAACCGGTGCGTGATAGTCGGCTCGATTCGTCGCCACTCCCACCACCCGGTCGTCGGAGGTGAGCACCTTCGTGACCGTGGACCCGGAGGAAATGTCCACCCCGCGGTGCTTGGCGGCTTTCAAAGCTGCGGCCGAAAGCGCACGTGGATCGACACTGCGCTCCCTCAAAAACAGAGCCGCTCTGTCGGGATCCGCCAAGGCCGGCTCTAGCTCCCGCAGCGGAGCTGGCGGCCGATGGTTATTGGCGCTGAATCCCGCACGATCGTGAACCTGCTCAGGGGCAGGGAACACCAGCGTCCCCTGATCACGCAGATCCACTTCAACTCCGGACTCATCCTGAAGCTCAAGCACAAACTCGGGATACATTTCCGCGCTTGCCGTAGCCAAGGGTCCCAGGGCTCGAGGCATTTCGAGAACACAATCGGCCAACATACCGGCCGCGGCGTGCGACGCCTCGCGGCCGGGCTCTCCCCGCTCCACTAGGAGAACTCGCGCCCCTCTTTTGCGCAGCGCGATCGACAGGGAAAGTCCAATGATTCCCCCGCCGACGATGATGACGTCCCAGGCCTTCACTACTCAGATTGTAGAAGACGATGTGAAATATTGTCTGGCGGCCGGTCGGCCGCAAGAACTTCTGAGGTACAGTAAAGGCCCGGAAGCTGTTCCTGGGTAGCCTCAGGGACACGCCGTGCGCGGCAATCATGGTCAGCCGGATCGAACGGTCATCGAACAATGGCCTGGAGGCTGGTGCAGGAGAGCCTCATCAGGGGTCCTGCCGCACAGGGTATGCTTGGGAGCGAATCTCTGTGGCCGGTGATGGCCCCTTAGCAGTCGGTAACGCTCGGTCGCAAACTACAAATCGAAGCTTTTGATTCTTCTTACGGCAAATCCTACCGGGACAGAGCAAATTTTCTTGCCCGGCCCTGCCGGCCCTGTTTTAACATTTGTTGATCAAAGCAATTAAAATCGAGGCAGCCGGGCACCGTGCCTCGAGTACATGAAAAACGTCGCCCGCGACGGTGCGGGTGACGGTGTCGGTTCTTTGATGTAGCGCTTTTCATGCTACCGTAACCTGGCTCCGCCAGCACATAGTTTAGTCTGGGGTTTAGCCTGGGTTCCCGAAAATCGTTCCCGATAATTGTTTCTTCTTCCTAACGCGATATGGTGTGTCCGAAACGCAGGATTCGAAGTCTCGGCATCTTGATCGTGTATGCTGCCACGGCGTATTTCGCCGCAGCGCAGACTTCGCTCTCGGCTCCAATACCCGCTTCCGCACCCCCGCCGAAACCGCAGAACGAGCAGACCGGCCCCGAGTCAAACACGGCAGCGCAATCCGAGTCGAACTCCGGCGACCCCGACCCGCTCACCGTTTTCCCCCATTCCGAATCGAGCCGGTATTGGATCTCGGGACAAGCGAACGTCATTTTCCAGTGGCATCCGACGTTCCCGGCCAAATACAGCGGACCCAACAGCATGACCCCATGGGCTCAGAGCGCCACCACACACGTTCTCACGCTTTATACCGGCTATCAGCTGTCGCATACCACGGAAGTGTTCGCCGACCTGGAGGACGCCACAGGCAATGGCGTCGGGTCAGCGTTGGGTCTTGCCGGCTACTGCAATTTGGATGCAGTGCGACTAGTACAAGGTGTACCGCTTTCAAAAGCACCCTATCTGGCGCGGCTCATGGTACGCCAGATTATCCCCCTCACCCAGGAACGGGTCGAAGCGGAGCGCGACCCACTCCATCTCGCCACATCGCTTCCGGCGCGGCGGATCGAGTTTCGCGGCGGAAAATTCGACTTGGTCGATTTTTTCGACCTGAATTCCTTCGGGTCCGACACCCACCTGCAATTTCTAAACTGGACCGTGGACAATGATGGCGCATTTGATTACGCGGCGAATACTCGCGGCTACACCGACGGCGGGCTTGTTGAATACGATGACCACTGGTTCTCCGCTCGATTCGCCACCGTACTGGAACCGAAGGTTGCAAACGGCATCAATCTCGACGCGGACATCGCGCGTGCACGCGCGATGAATCTGGAGCTGGAGGCGCAGGGAAGCTTGATCGCACACAGGCGGGGCGCGGTGCGTGTGCTGAGCTACCTGAATCAGGCGAACATGGGAAATTATCGCGAAGCGATCGCAGATTATCTTGAGGGCCAGACATCGACACCCGACATCATTGCCACGCGGCGACAGGGACGCCATCGATATGGCTTTGGCTTGAATTTCGAGCAGGAAATCACATCCCAGGTGGCGGTTTTCGGCCGTCTCGGCTGGAGCGACGGCCACAATGAGTCTTTTGCCTATACCGAAGACGACCGCACGCTTTTGCTAGGCGGCTTCGCGACAGGTGGCTCATGGCATCGGCGCAACGACCGTGCCGGGGTCGCCTTCGTTGCGAACGGGATCGTGCCGGCCCATCAACAATATCTGGCTCTCCGTGGCCTCGGCTTTTTGCTCGGCGACGGGGGCCTTACCTACGGCAGCGAGAAAATCTTCGAGAGCTTCTACACGGCGCACCTCTGGCGCGGCTTCTTTGCGTCGGGAGGCATACAGCATATCAACAATCCGGGGTACAACCAGGTCCGCGGCCCGGTCACGGTCGGGACTGTCCGCTTCCATGCAGACTTCTGAGAGCCGACGCTTCCGTGACATCAGCCTAACTGCAAGCAGCGGGCGCGATCAGCGGCATCCGGGCATTTTGGGAAGAATTGCAGATTCCGATTTCACAGGTGAAGTGGTGTAGAGTGTGCGGTGATGTCCTGCTAAATTCGAAAAGCACAATCCATTCTTAGACACCCGACACACATCCATTTCCCAGCATTCTAGGCAATGTCCAGGCTGCCGCTTAGTTGATCCTTGAGCGAAAAGGGCAACACCCCTTCCCGGAGGTTAGCCCTGGGGTCGAGCTACCAAGGGACTCCAAGGTTCCCCGTAGCGGCTGAACTTGGATACTCATAGAGAACCGCCCTAAACTTGGTTTTCAGGAAATGGCGGACCCGGAGAGACTTGAACTCCCAACCTCTGCGTTCGAAGCGCATTG
>DASPVG010000167.1:0-28521 GCA_035622455.1 Terriglobales bacterium | reverse complement strand
CCCAGACACTTGCCGCGCTTGGTCACGAAGTTGTAGATCCCGCCCCGTCCCTGCTTGTCGCCCGGGTACCAATTCTGCACCGTGGAGTACTTGATCTGAGCATTGTCGAGCGCCACCAGTTCTACGACGGCCGCATGCAGCTGATTCGTATCCCGGATCGGCGCCGTACAACCTTCGAGGTAGCTGACATACGCGCCTTCGTCGGCGACGATCAGAGTGCGCTCGAATTGCCCGGTTTCGGCCGCGTTGATGCGGAAATAGGTTGACAGCTCGAGAGGACAGCGCACGCCCTTGGGCACGTACACGAACGATCCGTCGGAGAACACCGCCGCGTTCAGGGTGGCGAAGAAATTATCGGTGTAGGGCACGACCGAACCCAGATACTTCTCGACCAGCGCGGGATGCTCTTTCACGGCTTCGGAGAAGGAGCAGAAAATCACCCCCAGTTCGGCTAATTTTTCCTTGAATGTGGTGGCTACGGAGACGCTATCAAAGACGGCATCCACAGCCACTCCCGCCAGGCGCTTTTGCTCTTCCAAAGGAATGCCCAGTTTTTCGTAGGTGCGCAGAATCTCCGGATCCAGCTCATCCAGACTCTTCAAGCCCGGCTTCTGCTTGGGGGCGGAATAATAGACGATATCCTGATAATCGATCGGCCCGTACTTGACATTGGCCCACTTGGGCTCGGCATCTGCTTTTTCCAGCCGAATCCAATGGCGATAGGCTTTGAGCCGCCATTCGAGCATGAACGCGGGCTCGTGCTTTTTGGCCGAGATCAAACGGATGATGTCTTCATTGAGCCCCTTGGGGATTCGTTCTTCTTCCACTTCCGTGATGAAGCCCCACTTATAATCGCGTTCGGCCAGATCACGAATGGTATTGACATTGGTGCTCATTGCATTCTCCCGGATGTCACAGTAAGGGTCGGCACCAGATTTCCCCGGCCGTCTCGAATGGCGATCAGGCGCAACGGCTGGATCAAATCGGAGAGGGTTACCTTTTCCAGTGCCCCGCGAAGTACTTGGCTGATGATCTTCTGGTTATTCCTGATGGGACAGCAGGACTCCAGGTCGCAGAGTCCGACGATCTCGGTGCTGCATTCGGTCAAGGCGAGCGGCCCTTCGAGTGCCGAAATAATCTCGGCGAGAGAGATCAGCTGCGGCTCGCGGGCCAAACTGTACCCGCCCTTGATGCCGCGATGCGAAGCCAGCAGTCCGCTCCCGAGCAGTCTCTTTAAGAGCTTGCTGACGGTGGGAAGCGGCAGATGGCATTCGACGGCCAGATCGCGAGCGGTGTGCAATTCCGCCCGCGGCCGGCGCGCAATTTGGCTCATCAAGACCAGCCCGTAATCCGTCATTTTGCCCAGGCGAATCATTTTCTAAGCTGTTCCCATCGAGCTATTCTCAGGTCCTTTTGAAAACGGTACTAATCTAGTACTCTTTTATTATACGGGCCGGGATGGCTGCCGACAAGGGGACGGCGTGCGATTTTCTCGAACCCGCCAGCGGCGAACCAACCTTGCCACGGTTTTTCCTGGTCGATCAGCCGAGATGACGAAGAAAGGCGGTCGGTCTCGAATTTTTTAGCAAAATTCCGCCGGCGACACTCCTCTGGTTTGATCGATGAATCTAGATTCAGCCCGCAAGTCTGACGCGCTGAACCGCAAGCAGGTTTCCGACGAACCCGCCCTGCAACACGGTGAAGCTCCGACGACACGATTGCGATTTGGGGGAGCCACAAGCAGCTCTTCGCCGTGAGCGCCGGGTTTCGAGCCGGTTTGGGCTCGAGGTATTCTGCTGGGTATCGAGAGCTTCCTGCCCGATGTGGTACGTTATTCGCTCGAGCTCCGGGCGCGCCCGGGGCCGTTTTGCACAGCTTTCGCAACTTGCAATCCTGAGGATTTTGACTAGAATACACGGTAACCTACGGACACTCCCCCCGGGTTTGGTCCCTTGGCCACCTCGTCCTTTTGTGTGGGAATCCTGGCTGGAGGGAATATTCCCTTCGTGGCACGCGTTACAAAGGTCACTTGGCGCAAGGACAAACTCTTCATAACATGCAGTTACGGGAACGTATCGAGGCTGGCTCCATGCATGGAATAGCGGTTACGATTCTGGCTGAAGACAAGGAACGGCTGGCGCTACTCCAGCAGCGACTAGAAACCACGCAGATCGGACGCAATGTTTTTGCTCATGTCGGTTTTCCCAACGGTCAAACCGACCCGGTTCTACGCCAGATCCAAGACCTGAAGGCCGAGATCGTGCTCGTCGACATCGATTCCCAGAATGCCGAGCGCGCCTTTCGGGCGATCGAACTGATTCAGGCGAGCACCAACGAGATCGTAATTTTTGCGGTGGGTCCAATGACCAGTCCGGACACCATCGTTTCGGCGATGCGCGCCGGGGCGCGGGAATATCTCGAACGAAATGTGCCTCCGGAACCGCTGATTAAGGCATTCGAACGTTTTAGCGCCTCGCGCAGCAAAGCTCGAACCTCCTCCGGACGCGCTCGCGTCTTTACGGTTGCGAATTCCAAGGGTGGAGCCGGAGCTACCACGGTCGCGGTGAACACTGCCATCGCCCTCCAGGATTCGCATTCCGGAGTGCTGCTGGTAGACTTTGCCACCCTGGGGCATGCAGCGCTGCACATGAACGTCCGTCCGTCCTTCGGGATTGCCGACGCGCTGCAAAATCTGCACCGCATGGATACCGCGTTACTGCAGGGCCTGATGACCTCGTGCAAGAACGGCTTGCAAATGCTGGCGGGCCCGCAGCAGCCGCAGCTGGTCGCCCCCACCGTGGCCGAGCTGGCGCGCCTGTTCGACCTGCTGGTTTCCTCCTTTCGTTACGTGGTGGTGGACTGCTCGAATCGCGTCGACGAAACTGCGCGTGTGCTCTGCGATTTGTCGAACGCAGTTTTATTGGTGGCGCAGGCCGATGTGGTTTCGCTGTGGAGCGCTGGGCGCATGCGAAACTTCCTCGAAGAGGGCTCAGGCCGGGCGCGGGTTCGTTTGGTGCTGAACCGCTACAAGAAGATTCCCGGCTTTAGTGATGTGGATGTAGAGGCGGCCACCAATTGCAGGATTCTTTGGAAGATTCCCAACAACCACCAAGCCGTGGCGCCCGCGATCGACAAAGGCGCTCCCGTGGCCTTCCAGGAGAGTTTGGATGTCGGCCGTTCCTTCCGAGGCCTGGCGGCCTTACTGGCCGAAGCTTCTCCGTCCGCAGAAGGATCCCTGGATCTTGCCTATCAGCCCGATAAGTCCCAGGGCACGAAGAAAACGGCAAGAAGTCTGTTGATTTCCCCGATTCGCGCCGGACAATAAAGCCAGGTTCCGGCCCCCATTTTTCCCACGAAAGCCCGCCGCACGGCCCTTCCAAAGCCGCCTGCGGCGATGAGAGAAAATCGCAAATTTTCCGGCTGGATGCCTTCGGGCTCGGTGGGCAGAACGACGCTACTTCCCCGCGGTAGTCTTTGCCTCGAGCTCGGCGTAGAAGGCGGGATCCGTGCAGACCTCGTAATACGAGTGGTCGGTCCATTGTTGCAGTGTGAAGTTGCGGGCGTCGACCAGCGGCATCCGGCTGGCCCGCACCACGATCTTGCGGAAAATGTCATTCCCGATCGAGACCAATCCGCTCCACAAGCGGTATTGATCCGCCGACTTCAGTCCGGGCATATTGAACTGACAAGCTTCGAGAGAAATCTCCTGCTGCAGTTTGCCGAAGGCCGCTTCACTCATGCGAATGCCATTCACGTTGTATTTCAGAATGAAGTCTTCCGGGCTGTCTTTCATCTCCGCTTCGCTGGGGGTCTCGAAGGCGTAGACATGAAAGGGTGTCGATGATGCTTCGACGGTCTTTCGCAGACGCTTGCTGCAGGAAGAGAGTCGGTCACTCTCGTTCAGGGCGTCGGAGATCATGATGCGCTGCTCGCCGTCCATGAGGTACATCGGCGCCGAATCCTGGTAGCTAATGCCAATTCCCAGCTCCAGGCTCGGCAGGCCTGAGCGTTCGAGCAGCTGGTTGTATCCGCGAACGATTTCTACGATCTCCCGCGCCAGCACCGCCGCCCGACCGACGGCCATCCCCGGCTCGCCTTCGCGTTCGAATAGGGCCAGAATGATGGCATCTCCTTCCAGGAAGACTTTGGACGCGCCATACTTCGCCAAGAGCTTGTTCACCGGATCATAGAAATTCAGACTGAAGTAAGAGGCTGGATTCATGTCACGCTCGAGGAGAGATCGCGTCAGGCGGGAAGAGTCGCGCACATCGGCTTTGATAATCACGTGGCGCAGGACCTTCTCTCCGCCAGAGCTTTGTTCTTTGGGCAGTAGGAACTCGTAGAGAGTTCCGTTCATGGCCGATAGCTGCTGCTTCTTCTCGTTGGCAACCAACTGGATGCTCTCGAGCGCACCGTTAAGCACCTCCAGCTGCCGTCGAGCCCGGTGATAGCGAAAGAAGTCGCGCAGGAATCGGCTGGCGATTTTCGCCCGTTCGGCTCCGCGGTAACCGGCCACCCGGTCAATGGCCGCGTGCAGGCTGGCAGGGGTTAACTTGCCGTGTTCGGCGATCAGTTTTTCCACTCGGGCGCGTTCTTCGCGCGAGGTAAGAGCGTTCTTGAGTTGTGCGGCATTAATCTGGGGTGAGTATTCGGCCAGCAGGGGCACTACCTCGTAGGATGCCACCACATGTTCGATCACTTTTTCCCGCTCGAGTAAGCTTAACCAATTGGCCAGGCGCAACTTGTGGGCGCGTCCCTCGGGCGTCGAATCGTCCGGCTGGCCGGCGCCCACCAAAAGCTGGGCGTTCTCCGGTACGTTGAACCAGCCGTCGAAGTCATTCTGGCCAGAGGGAAGGATCGCGGCCAGGAATTCGCAGGCGAGCTTACGGACATTGGCGAAACGGTCCGCGTCGGTTTCAAAATTGCCGAGCATGACGAATTGCTCGGCGTTCAGGCGGGCATCGTTTCCATCTTCGGTAAACATCAGGGGGTTGAGGAACAACCTATAGGGTTCATCCCCGCCTGTTCCGAAGAAGGAACGTCGCGTACGGGCTAAGGTATCCTTCTCGCAGTCCCGCAGTGTGCGAAAGAGTTCTTCCCCCATTTTGCGCAGAATGGTTTTCTTTCCCACTTGCAGTGCCGCCACCCGCTCGCGATACTCGTGGGCCTTCTGATGGCGGAATCCTTCATAGCCCTTGATTGCCCCCCGACATCGTTCGAGGAGTTGGGCAAACTGCGAGTTGAGCTCGACGCGTAAAAACTTGATGATGGCGGCTCTCCCCAGCAGGTCGAGCACCGGGTTCTCGGCCGCTTTGGCGCGATTCAGCACGGCGAGGTGCAGCTCGGTCAACAGCGATTTCAGGTCGGACGGCTCATTCTGAGACTTGGCGTCCTTGGACTGAATGAACTGATTCCTGGTGGTCTCTGACGCTGCCGCCGTCAGCGCCCCTTCCAGGTCGCCATAGCGAATCAGCAGCCGGGTAATGTGCAGCCTGGCTTGCTCCACGAACTTCGGGCTCAGGTGAACGTCATGGCGCAGATTGTCCACACCCACCTGAAGGCCTGGCAGGGGCAGGGAGGGGACGTAGGAGGTCAAAGTCGGGATCCTGTCGTCCGTCGTCTGACCAAGTCCGAAGATTCGTAGCATGGGTCCGGTTACGGCTTTTGCGCCCTGCATGAGCAAATTTGCGCGACCTTGGGGGACGAGCGCCTGCGCATCACGAATATGTTCTTCTGAGCCGGAGCGTAGCACGGGCCTAAGGCCCGGCCAATGTTACGTAAGTGACCACCTCGCAGTTGTTTTCGTGTGACGCCGGTGCCCCGCGTTGCTCCGGGTTCTGGGGCGTACCTCGAGGTTCTGGGGACCCGTCAAGGATGGGTTTTCGGCGAGCCGGATTCTGGCGCAGGACCGGGTCAAATCTTGAAGAAGATTCCCTTCCGGTACAGCAGCCACATGGCCACCCAGCACATCAGCACGTAGGTGATCGCGTAGAGCAGGGAGGCGTTCGAAGGGCTGGCCAGCGACGCAAATAGGGTTTGGTACAGGCTCTCCTCAAGCGTCATGTCCGCCCCACCCGGCATGCGATCGATCCAGTGAGCGATGGCTTCGGCGAACACATAGGCAGCGATCGGGTTCATTCCGAATACCAGGAAGAACTTCGTCACCCGCCCGCGGTGTCCGGATACGTCGACAATCCAGTAACAGAGGGCCAGCGCAACCAGTGCCATTCCGGCGGTAAAGAGCACAAACGAGCTGGTCCAGAGATTCTTGTTGATGGGGAACCACAAGTCCACGACCTTGCCCAGTGCCACCCCGGCGATTCCGAACAGGGCCATTCGAACGGCCTTGCTTTTCAACGGATGGCTCGACTGTAGCCAGTCCCCAGTCAGCAGGCCCAGCAAACTGGTCGCGACCGCAGGGATTGTGCTCAGGACGCCTTCGGGATCGCGGGTTCCGTCGTATAAGTGACCTGCCAGAAGCTTGCGGTCGAGCCAGGCCGCCAGGTTGCGGTTCGGATCAAGCAGCGGAATCGTGTGGGTGGGGATGCCAAATCCCGGCACCGGAACGTAGCGCATCAGAATCCAGTAGCCGGCAAGACATCCCACGACGGTTGCGATCCAGACCCGCCGAGTTGTCCACAATCCGAGGACGGCAGAAATCATGTAGCAGACCGCGATGCGTTCGAGTACGCCGTACACTCGCCAGGAACCGAGATGAAACTGGTTCGGAAATCCGTTAAGAAACAGGCCAAGGGCGAACAGGATCAGACCACGGCGGACGATGTGCCCGAGGAGCCTGGCTCGCGATTGGCCGCGTTTCAGCCGGGCGCGGAAGGAGTAGGCCATGGCGACCCCGACGATGAAAAGAAAGAAGGGGAAAATCAGGTCGGTGGGTGTCCATCCGTTCCACTGGGCATGACGCAAAGGCCAATACGTGGTGCGCTCGTCCCCTGGATTGTTCACCAGAATCATGGCCGCGATCGTGGCCCCGCGAAAGACGTCGAGAGACACTAGCCTTGAGGGCGGACCGGGCGTAGGCTGCGGGGTGGGCGCTTCGCGCCCGACGGCAATCGGGACGGTGGATGACATGGTAGTCTCGATGATCCTCCTAAGGCCGGGTATTTAAGGGATGCTTGGCCTTCTCGAAGAATTCGTTTTCGAGCGCAAGGCTCGTCTGGTCGGCTTTCACCGCTCGAATCGCCTCGACGATCGTATCTTCCCACCGGCTCATTTCAAATTCCCCGCGCTCCCGGGTCGCGGCCGCGCCCTGACCCGAATAGTGGTAAGGGAAGCGGGCATACCACCAGATCGCGGTGTAGAGATCTTCCGGTAGGTGGAGACGCGCCTGGTCCGCCCCGGATTCCTGGTTCGCCCGTTCCATATGCACCAGATCGGGGTGGGTCGCCAGCATCTTCGAAGTCTCCGATTCACCAGCATGCATATCGGGTCCAGAACTTTTCTTGGCCGGTCCTCCGGGCGGTCGAGAGAGCACCGGCAGCACGTAAACCACATAATCGTGCGGTTTCTCGAGCTGGGTCTGGGCAAAAAAGGGCAGCAGGTTCTCGTTGCCGCCGTGGCCGTTGATGATGATGATCTTCTTGCATCCGTTGCGCGCCATTTCGTCGGTAGTTTCCTGCAAGAGCTCCAGCTGCAAGTGGGTGCTGTAGGCGACCGTTCCGGGTTCGTGCCTGGCCTCAAAAATCTGGCCAAAGTAATACTCGGGAAAGACCACCGTGTACTCCCGTTGTGCCGCTGCCAGGGCAGCCGAACGAACCTTGAGCAAGTCCGTGCCGAGCGGCATGTGGGGACCATGTTTCTCCAGGATTCCGAAGGGCAAAAGACAGGTGGCTTTGGACCGTTCGATGGCGGAGCGAAAATCGTCGGCCGTAAGTTCTTCCCAGTGAACCGAGAGCGTAGCGGGAGGAGCCTCGGCCATCCGTGCCCAAAGCAGGACGAGAAATAGGCAGCGCAAAGCAGTCATTAAATCGCTTCTCCAGACCGGCGCATTGTAGCACCCAGCAACCCGCCAAATATCCTAAGAATCAGCCACACTCTTTCGCGGGTGCGAGGCTTTGTGGCCCCGGAGCCTCTTGGTACATTGATATTTCGAGGTGAGAACTCATGCCCACTCTGGTTCAGCAACCGACTCGCATCCCTGCCCCGGGAACCAGGCCGAAGCTGATCGACGAATACATCGGAAGAGCGAATACCGATACCCCTGCGATCAGCGTCGCCCACATGCGTAGCCCGCAGGGCTGGGAGGAACCGGGCCAGAAGCCTGAATTCGACGAGTTCACGCTGGTGTTCAAGGGCATGCTGAGGGTCCGACACCAGGGCGGCACGCTCGATGTGGCTGCCGGCCAGGCGGTGATTGCGCATCGTGGAGAATGGGTGCAGTACTCCACCCCGGCCGAAGGCGGTGCGGAATACGTCGCGGTTTGCCTGCCGGCGTTCTCGATCGATACGGTTCACCGGGACGCGAAGTAGGAAGAGCTTGCTAACCAAATGATTCGCGAGCGTCTATTCCCACAGCTGTTCCCGAACAACAAGTTCAAGGAGCAATCGCCATGAAGTCCAGCCCCAGGCTCGCTTTTCCGGTTCTCGTTCTGGCGCTCTCGTTTCCCGGCCACGCACAAAACCAGCAGAAGCCGGCAACCTTGCGCAGTCTGCTTCTCGATGAGCTTCACACCACGCACAATAAGGCGGACTGGTTTGTGCCCATCAGCGTGGCGGTCGACGGGCTCACCGCCGAACAGGCCAACTGGCAGCCGTCTGCCGGAGCCCACTCCGCCGGCCAGCTCACCTATCATCTGCTGTTTTGGAATCGCCGCACCCTGATCAGCTTGCGCGGAGAGACCAACGAAAAATTCAGCGGCAACAACGACGAAACCTTCAACAAGTTCGATAGCAAACAATGGAACGATATCGTCAAGCAGCTCGACCAGGTGATGACCGATCTCGAGAAACTGGTCGAGACCGCCGACGAACAAAAACTTGCCGCGTGGGCGCCGAGCATCGCCAACATCGCGACCCACAACGCCTACCACGTCGGCCAGATCGTCTACGTCCGCAAATTGCAGGGCTCATGGAATCCGGACAAAGGGGTGAAGTAGCCGGGGACGCCTAGCTTTCTCCAATCGGTAGCTGAGCCGGGGTGATTACCGACAACGACCGATTGATCTGGTTTCGGTCATGGGGCCTCGATCAACTCCATCTTCCCATCTCGGGTCCGATGCAGAACCATGACTTTGCCCTGGGGATCGCGGAAGACGAATACATCACGGTCGCGGAAGTGGGCTTCCTTGATGGCCTCCTCGAGCGTCATGGGACGTATGGCGACGGCTTCGGTAGAGCGCACCAGGTGAACCGCCGTAGACGGGGCGACCGCGGGAAATCTGTGCGCCACCAAGTCGAGAATCGCGTGTCCTTCCTTTTCTCGAGCGGAGGCATCCCCATCCTCACCGATCCATTGGCTGGGACTTGAACTCTGAGGTTGACGTCGTTTGCGAGTGCGCCACCGGCTTTTGTATTTGACCGCCTGATTCTCCAGATGCTCGAACGCCTCATGGATAGCGGCATTCATGTCCCCGGCCTGGGCCACGCCGACTAAAGGGCCATTCCGCGGTTTGATGGTGATTTCGGCCTTGTGGCGATGCTTCTCAACGACCAGGATGACTTTGGTTTCGAACCGGTTGCCCAGGATTTTACGGATCTTGGTGAGGCGGGTTTCCACTTCCTTGCGAATCGCCGGAGTAATTTCGCACTGCCTGCCGGTGTATTCCACGTTCATGAGCGCCCTCCTGAGTTCGTCGCTCTCGGCTTGCTGGACTCGAGTACTGAGGATGCTCGTCTTGCGCTCAACGGCCATGATGGAAAGGATGACGCGTCGAGCTCGTCCGAGCTTTGGCGACCAAGCGATGGTCGCTGCAGGATGGATCTGTGATCATTTTTTCACTCTGCGCTGGTGGGTACTCGGGATGCGCAGGTCCTCCCGGTATTTCGCGACCGTGCGGCGAGTGACCTGGATACCCTGCGACTGGAGGATGCGGGTGATCTGCTCGTCGGTAAGCGGCCGGGCGGGATCTTCTCCCTCGATCAGCTTCTTGACCCGCCGTTTGAGGATGAGCAACGATGTGTTGCTGCCTTCCGGGCCATTGACGCTCTCGCTGAAGAAGTATCGCAGTTCGAAGACGCCTTGCGGGGTATGAGCATATTTGCTCGCCACCGCGCGCGAGACGGTGGAAGGATGAACCCCGATTTCCTCTGCCACCTCCTTAATCATCATAGGCTTGAGCGAATCAATGCCTCTTTCCAGAAACTCTTGCTGGCGGGCGACGATGGAGTGACACACTTTCATGATGGTTTGCTTGCGCTGCTCGATGTTCTTGATGAGCTGAATGGCGGACTTGTAGCGCTCCTTGACGTAGTTGCGGGTATCCTTGTCATTGCCGTCACGCGACAACAGCCGCCGGTAGGCCGGATTCAGGCGCAGCTGGGGAACATCTTCATCGTTCATGATCACCAGCCATTCGTCACCGTGTTTCACAAAGGCAACGTCGGGCTCGATCAGTCGAGGCTCGATTTTGTTGTAGCGAAGCCCGGGGCGTGGATCGAGGGTGCGAATGAAAGCGAGGACATGCTCCACGGCTTCAACCGGCCGGTTCACCGCCTTGGCGATCTCTTTGAATTGCTTGTTGGTTAACGCCTGCAGATGTTCGTCGACAACAGCGATGGCATCGGCCAGGGCTTGCCGGGTGGCTTCGCGGTCCCCGTTGCCGTTTTTCTGGGACTCCAGCTGCTGTCGATCGAAGCGCAATTGATAGAGCAAGCACTCTCTGAGATCACGACAGGCGACCCCCGGCGGGTCGAGCTGGCGCACCAGTTCAATGGCCTCGTGGAGATCTTTACGGGTGAAATTGGCGCGAAAGGCGGTCCCCGCTGCGACATTCGTAGCCGGGGCCGGTGGTGCCACCGGCGGTTCGGCCGCAGGCACAATCGCGGTGGCCGCGCTGGTCTCGGAATTCTGGGCGCCAAAATCCTTCCAGTCTTCGACCGGAGGAGGGGTAGGGTAGCCCCCGATCGTCGCTGTCGGCTCACCCGCAGGAGGGATCACGTCGGCCAAACCGAGGGCCGTGGCCTCGTTCGCTACGCTCGCGATCGCCGCGGCATCAGCTTCGGGAGCTGTCGGCGGCGCAATTCCGAGCAGCTCCTCATCGCTCGCGATGAGATAGCCGTCCTCGTTGAGATTGCCAATCACCAGTTCTGCTGCCTCGCGGACCTCCGGCCGAGTCACGATCGAACCGAGCTGCCAGAGCAGGTGGTCGGTCAAATTGCTCGGTTTCGACAGGAAGTTTTCAAACGAGGGTCGCTCAATCTCTTCCGATTGCCACTGGCTGCGATAGCCAGGGTCCAGATAATCCTGAAAAAATGAACCGAAGTCGATCTCTTCAAAGGGATCTTTCTTCTCGACGGCGGCAATGGGGTTCTCGTCGGGATTTGGCGCCGGCCGGTCGCGGTCTTCTTTTTTGCGATCGACGTCGTCGAGTAGCGGTACGGCATCCTCCAGTTCTTCGAGAACGGGGTTCTCAACCATCTCGGCATTGATCATGTCCCTGAGCTCCAATTTGTTGAGCGCAAGGACGCTGACCATTTGTACCAGACCCGGGGTAAGGATCTGTCTCTGCGAGACCTTGAGATGCAACTTGGGTTGTAACAGCGCCATAAATCGAACTCGACCTATTCCCCAACCGTCGGTATGCCCTTTGGGCCCGTCTACGGAGCGACCCAAGACGAACGGCACCGCCTGAGTTTACACGAGGGAAAAACTCTCGCCCAAATACACCCGTCGTACTTCCGGGTCGCTCGCCAACTGCTCCGGCGTTCCCTGGCGAAAAATCCGGCCTTCATCAATGATATAGGCTCGGTCGGTTACCGACAGTGTCTCTCGTACATTGTGGTCCGTGACCAAGATGCCAATTCCGCCCGCCCGCAAATCGCTAATAATCTTCTGCAAATCAAGCACGGCCAGGGGGTCGATTCCGGAAAACGGTTCGTCCAGCAAAATGAACGTCGGGTTGATCGCCAGGGCGCGGGCGATCTCGACCCTGCGTCGCTCTCCCCCGGAGAGAGCATATCCCCGGTTCTGCCGGATGTGCCCTAAGCCCAACTGATCAATCAATTTCTCCATGCGCTCCCGGCGCTCGTGCCAGGAGACCGATTGCGTTTCGAGCACCGCCAGAATGTTCTCTTCCACCGAAAGCTTGCGAAAAACCGAGGCTTCCTGAGGAAGATAGCTGACTCCATACTGACGTGCCCGCAAATACATGGGCAGATCCGTAATGTTGTCGTCGTCAACCAGAATCCGACCCGTGTCCGGGGGGATCAAGCCTACAATGGTGTAGAAGGTTGTGGTCTTTCCGGCGCCGTTAGGTCCAAGTAAACCAACGACTTCACCCTGCTCAACGCGAAGACTTACACCGTTTACGACCCGGCGACCGCGGTAGGACTTTCCGATCTCGTCGGTGGCCAACGTACGCATTTATCGTGCCACTCGCGTTTGGGTTACTGTGGGGGATGAATTGTTTCCTTCCACGAGCACCCTATCATCGCCCCTATAGAAAGTCAACGAAACCCCAGTAATCTTACCGCGTTCGGCATCAAAAATGCTAGGCGGTCCGCCGGTTAGCACAAATTTTTCCTCTTGAACGCTGTAGGTCAACTGATTGCCCACCGCTTGTCGCGTCGTCTGATGGACCTCTACTTGCTCAGAGGCAACAATTCTCTCGAGCCGTCCCCTCGACACAGCGGATTTTTCATCCTGGCCTCGGGGCTCGAGAAACGCATCCATTTTTTGGCTGGTGATCGTGACCCCATCCCAGTTCGCCACCGCGTTGTCCTCGAGGTGGACCCGGCGCTCGCTGTCGGCATACGACAAAAAGGATGAGCGCAGGGCCACGGAGACTGGATTCCCGTTTTTCTCAATCTGAACCAGAGCTGTGGATACGGGTTGGTTTTCAGTCCCATGAGCAACCATCGAGCGGCGATCTCGATTGAACTCGATCGAGGTGGCTTCGACCAGATTGGCGTCCTGCCAGAGTCGTGCATCTCCCGTGTACAGGGCGACGGCAGAATCTCGGTGGAGCGTCATGGTTCGGGCCGTCACGTGGATTGGGCTGGATGAAGCGAGCAGCGCTCCGCTCGGTTGTGGCTTCAGGTCGCTATACGTGCTCTTCACGTCGCCTTCGGCGACGGCGTCTCCGGTGGCGCGATTCAGGCGCATGGCGCGTGCCGTGGTTGTCATTTGGCCCTCGGTCACCCGAGGGGAACCGCTGAGCACGAGCATCTGATCGGAGGGTGTGTAGCGGGCGCGATCGCTCCATGCCTTTCGGGCCGCGTCCACGTATGCGACGCCGCCGGACTCGAGGATCGATCGAATCTCACCCCGGGAATCAAATTCCCCGTCGAGCGCCTGGCTGGTGCTAATGCGATCCCCCTCACCTGGATTCTGGCTGACAACGCGAGCATCGGGGGAGCCATGAACCGAGGAAAGTCGGCCTGATTCATCGAAGTGGGCACGAAACTCTCCCGCCGTAAGCAAGACTTCTCCCTGGCCGCTCCCGGGAAGGGTAATCTGCGCCGGCCCGGAGGTTACCGCCTGCTCGAGGAGGCTGTCCTGGTTAAAAAAGAAATCTATGATGGGCGCGGTAACGGCCACTTTCTCGCGAGGGGTGGAAGCGGGAGAAGCCGCCTGATACTCGACCAGTCGAACTCCATTCTCCGCCCGAACTTTCGTCAAACGGCGGTCGCTCGAAAGATCGACGACGACGCGGCCGGCATCGGAGAACATGGGTTGGTTACCTCCAACCGCGCCCTTTACCGCTCCGGTAAAGACAGCCTGGCGCGGCGTGTTCGAATCGATCATCATCAGTTCAAGTTGGTCCGCCTGGATGGTGGCATCTCGCTTCCCCTTTTCCTGAATCGAGACGTTTCCCCAGGCCAGCACACGATCGAGGCTGTTGTCGGGCCGGAGAAAAAGTATCGCATTATCGGCCTGGCCAGTACGTGCTTCCATTTGCAGTTTGGGCTGAGCGAGCGTCACTTGCCGGGGAACCTTTTCAACCACCGCCCGCACAGCACGAATTCGGGTATGACCCGCATCGCTGGTTTCAAATTCGACCTGGGACTCAAGCGTAAGCACATTGGTTTTCGCAACGTAGTTCAGGCCCATGGCCGACCCGGTAGCTTGGGGAAGACGGAAGTCAACTCTGTTCTTGGTGTAGGCGTCACCCGTCCGCTGCTCGAAGACAAGGCCGCTGGTCTTCAAGTGGATAGGCTGCTTGAGGGCTTGAGGCGGGGCCTGGTCGGCGGTGCGAACACCTTCGGGATTCGCTTCGAGATCAATCTGAACTTCGCCACGTGCGATGGCCTCTCCCGACTGCTGGCGGTAGTCGAAATTGGAGCCATAGATCCGGTCATAACGGCTGGAGTCGCGACCGTAGAGAGTGATAGTGACATCGTGCAGTTCGGCCTGGCCGCCTTGCTTAAATTGCACTGCCTTGTTGGCCTCCAGCCTAAACAAGGTTCGACCCTGCTCGGACTTGGACACGGTAAATCCTGTAGCCGTCTGCTGGATCTCGACGCCGATCCTTTCCGGAACCTGGGTCAACGCATTCTGTACGCGGTGGCGGGCGTAGAAATACGCCCCGGCCACGATCAAAACGAACAGCATCGCACCCGCCACAAAGCCTCGGCGCAGCTGGGACGGGGTAATGGACATATGAAGGTAGTGTAATTCAGTTCTCGGCGGGCAGTTTGCCGGGGTCGGCGAGAACCGAGGAAACACAGGGAGAGGGGTCCGGGGACGATTGCCCGCCCAGTTTCTTGAAGTCGCGCAGCGACAATTCCAGGCCACCGAATTCGGGGTGAGGGTTATGGTCGAGGCAAAAGGCAACATCGAGAGTGTCGCCTCGGCGCAATTGGGCTTGTTCGACACGATCCGACATATTCCAGGCGAGCGCGTTGTAGGTGACGGCCCTTCTCCAACGCTCCGTCGTTCGATCGGGGTAGCAGCGGCCCTCGAGCGGGTTGACGGCAGGGCCCTCTCCGTTCCAAGCCAACTTCAGTTTGGCCTGCTTATCTCTGATCTGGGGTACTCCCGCCAGGCGTACGTTGCGGGCGGCGAAGACTGGTCCCCGATTGCCGACACCGAAAGGCTCGAGCAGCTCGAAAGCCTGATAGAGTTCCGGAGTTATCTGATCCAGCGAGAGCTCGCCGTCCAGCTCCAGCACCGACTCGAAATCCTCGAGCGTTAAGTGCCGGCGGGCATAGTCATCGATCCGGGCCGAGAGCTCTGGCAAGCGCGCTTGCGGCAGGGAAAATCCCACCGCATGGGCGTGTCCCCCATAGCGGCTGAAGAGCTCGGAGCACGATTCCAGGGCGTTGAGCAGGTGGAATTGAGGGATCGAACGACCCGAGCCGTGCGCTTCCTCTCCGCCTTTCGAGACGACCAAGGTTGGCCGACCATAGCGCTCCACGATGCGGGTGGCGGTGATGCCGATCACACCCCGGTGCCAGCCCTCGCCGTCGATGACCAGGCAAAAGGCCTCGCGTAGCAGAGGATCCTTTTCGAAGCGCGCCTCGATTGCTTCGAGGATTCTCTGCTCCTCCGCCTGGCGTTCGGCGTTGAGCTTATCGAGCCGGGCTGCGATCTCGCGCGCACGCTCGGCGCTCCTGGTGCTGAAGAGTTCCACCACCTCGGCGGCCACATCCATGCGGCCGGCCGCATTCATCCGCGGAGCGATGCGAAATGCTACCTCGGCGGAACGCGGGGGCCGTCCGCTCACCTGCGCGACCTCGAGCAAGGCCCGCAGTCCCGGGTTCACGGCCGACGCCAAAGCCTCCAGTCCGAGCTTCGTGAAAACCCGGTTCTCGCCAGTCAAGGGCACCGCGTCGGCGATGGTGGCGATGGCAGCTACCTTGGCAAAGGATGTAAGCAGGGCTGATTGGTTTCGATCCCGCAGACGCCTTTCCATGAGAGCTTGCGCTAGCTTGAAGGCGACCCCCGCCCCGCACAATGTCTTCGAGGGATAACTGCAGCCACTCTGGTTGGGATTCAAGATGGCGAGGGCGTGCGGTATGCCGTCCCTTCCCGGAAGATGGTGATCGGTCACGATCAGATCCACGCCCGCACGGTGCGCCTTTTCGGCAGCAGCCAGGGCGCGGATTCCCGCGTCCACACTGATGATCAGACGGATATTTCGAGCTGCAGCACGCTCGATAACATCACTTCGCAGATCGTATCCTTCCTTGAGACGGTGGGGGACATGAAACTCCGGAGATCCACCGCACAGCTCGAGGGCGGTTTTGAGGATGACAATTGCGGCCGTGCCATCCACGTCGTAATCCCCGTAGATGAGGATTCCTTCCTTGCGTTCGATCGCGGCTTCGATGCGATCCACTGCGGTTCTCATGCCGCTCATGCGGTACGGCGAGTGAAGATGGGCAAGCGAGGGCTTGAGAAATTGCTCGGCGTTTTCGGCTTGCTTGATGCCGCGCAGGACGAGCAGACGAGCGATGGTAGCCGATATACGGCCATCCCTCAGCGACGGATACGACTGCAGTTGCTGGGCCAGAAGTCGAACCTCGCCGGGATCGACGGTCCTCAAAAGCCACTTCATGCGATTGGTGCTTAAATTCTAGACTACGCTCCACGGAATGCGGGGATGGAAACCGAACAAAACGAATCATGATGTTGCAACGGAGTTACGGCTCGTCGTCGGGACCGGGCTCATCGAAGGAAAGCCCCGAGAGGTCCTCGGCCATTTCGAGCATGCTCTGATAACGCTCATACCAGGTGGTGGCAGCTTCGTAAACCATCATGACTCCCTGGTGGGGAAAGCCGACTTGCACAAAGCCCGTCTTGCCGATATAGGCGCGCAGCCAGTGCGCATCTTCAAGATAGTCGCTCGACACCTCGGCTTCTCGCAGGCGTTCGATCATGTTGTCAAATTCTTCTGACGCCAGACGCCAGGAGTCCATGGTCACAAACGGCGCTCCGGAAGCCTTGGCAATTTCTACAAAATCCTTCCAGCCCTCCGGATTGTCCTCGGATTTCCAAGTGACGCTCTGCACTTCCTCATAGTCGACCAATCCGGGGAATCGGCGCATGCCGTGGCCCTCGATAAAGGCGATCATGTCATCTTTGAGGCTCGCGAGATCGTCGGGAAACGGAGACATACGAGAATTGTGGCGGTCAGCAAGCATTGTATCCGGAAAAGCCGTGCCATGCCCCTGCCGAGGAAGGCTTAGAGATCTCTGGCCCGCCAATCGATCGAGTCGGTGGCCGGGGAGCGCGAAATCACACCCATCGCGGCTATTCGCAAGGCTGACGATGAAGCCGGGCCACGGAAGGGGCGCGTCGCCCCTATGCTACACTACTGATTTCCCAAGCAACCTCTGATCCAATCATGCTGCTCTCGAAAGAATATGTGGGCTATCTGGCCCGCGAAGTTACCAAGAAACTCCTCGCTGGCGAGTTTATCGCATCCAAGTCCGCTGCCACCGTAAGGGAAAAAGTTCATGCTGCGATGCTCGAGGAGTTTTCCCTCGAAGACCGCATCAATGACGAAGTGCGGGTCATCCTGGAGGCCTACTCGGAGGAGATGCGCAAGACCGGTGCCAATTACCAGGAAATGTTCCGCAAGGTGAAGAACGAACTGGTGCGCAAGTACAAGGCGGTGTTGTGAGGGTGAACCGTGACAAAGCGAATAAAGTCGCTCACGTGGTCGCCGACGCCCTCGCCGACATGAGTGATGTCGATTTCCTCGAAGACCGCAATACCATTCGTCTGGAAATACGCAAGATCCTCGAAGAGCTGCTCAATCAGGAGGAAAGGATCGATCAAGCCGCCCGGCAAAAGATCGAGAGTCAGAAGCGCACGATCCTGGAAGGCAGCCAGGAATGGGACATCCTCTACCGCAAATACTACAATGAAGAAGTGAAGAAACTCGGGGCCTAAACGAAATATCTTGGCTCCGCCGAGGAGCCGCACGGTAGCAATTTTGCCCGCAGCAACTCCGCCCTTCTATCGTCGCTGGCCGTTTCCCATCGTTTTGGTCGCCTTCGCCGTGCGAATCGGTTACATCGTCATCGGGCACACCTACCGGTTCAAGAATCTCGATGACAATTTCAACTTCGGGTTCGAAATGGGCAGGATCGGGTGTTCCCTTGCCCTCGGCCAGGGCTTCGGCAACCCGTTCCATGGAATAACCGGCCCCACCGCCTGGGAGCCACCCCTCTATCCGCTTCTGATTGCCGGAGCGTTCCGGATCTTCGGGATTTACACCCCGGCGGCGGCATTGTTTCTTCTTAGCCTCAACAGCTGTTTTGCCGCGTTCACCGTGCTACCCATCGTCTCCATGGCCAAGCGATGTTTTGGGGAAAAAGTCGCGGTGTGGAGTGCATGGACCTGGGCGCTGCTACCGTCGATGATCTTCTGGTCTACGCGCTGGATATGGGAAACCAGCCTGGCCGCCTTCCTGCTGGCCCTTCTGCTGGCCCTGACGTTGGCTTTGGAAACAGGCGATGGGCTAAAGCAGTGGCTCGAGTTTGGACTGCTCTGGGGCATGGCTGGCCTGACGAATGCGGCCCTGCTGTCACTCGTTCCGGTTTCCGGTCTGTGGGCCTGGTATCGAAGAGCCAAGCGGGGAAAGCGATCGCTGCCAGGAGTTCTGGCTGCGTCGGCGGTCTTCATTGCTTGTCTTGCACCCTGGCTCGTTCGTAACCATCGCACCTTCGGGCGCTTCATCTGGATGCGCTCCAATTTTGGTGCGGAACTTCGTCTGGGGAACGGTCCCGGTGCCGACGGCCGATGGATGGATTCTCAGCATCCCACCAAGGACGTGAAACAACTGGAGTTGTATCGCCAGATGGGCGAGATTGCTTACGTGGCGGAGCGGAAGCAGGAAGCCCTCGCCTTCATACGCCAGGATTACGCTCGTTTCGCCTGGCTCTGCCTGCGGCGCTTCGCCTATTTCTGGGGCGGGCCTCCGCACTCGCGGAGATCCGCCTCGGTGCTCCTGGGAAACGTTCTCTATTTGGGATCCTCGCTCCTCGCATTGTCCGGTCTGGTCGAGGCCTTGCGAAAACGCAGGCCAGGAGCCTGGCTTTTTTTCTGGGTGATGGTCACCTACCCTTCGGTCTACTACGTGGTATTTTTTCTTCCCCGCTACCGGCACCCCATCGAGCCCGAATTAGGTATCTTGATGCTCTACGCCATCTCCCAAGCCGTATCCTGGCAGCGGTCCGATCCCGAGAAACGGCAGGCAAGCCAACCGGTTGACGTTCCGAAGGTAAACTACAAGGAGTCGCATGACTGAAGTCCAGCAGTTTGCCTACGAAAGACTCCCTCGGAGCACGGCGCGAGGCGGGTCTTTCCATCGCTCGATGGAGGCTCACCCGGATGCGGTGGCGCTCCTGATCGTCGCACTCGGTTTTGCCTTGCGGGCCGCAACGGCGTGGGGAACCTTCCTCAATCCGGACGAGGCACTGCATTTTTTCATCGCCGATCGCCTATCGCTCCGAGCCGCCTACCAAGCCAATCTCACCATGGCGCATCCCCCGCTGATGATTCTCCTCCTCTATGGCTGGCGTTTGCTAGGTAGCTCTGAGTTCTGGCTCCGGCTCCCTTCCATCCTCACGGGCACTGCGTTCTCGTGGATCTTCTTCCGCTGGCTCGCCCGCTTGTTCGGGCAAAGCGTCGCACTGGCCGGACTCACGTTCGCGGCTTTCCTCCCGCCGATCGTGAGCCTGACCGCGCAGGTTCGCCAGTATGGACTGCTGCTATTTTTTCTGATGGGAGGCGCTTATCTTCTGGAACTTGCCGTGGCAGAGAACTCGCCAAGGTTGATGCTTTTCTCGAGCGCTTGCTTTTGCCTGGCTCTAGGCTCTCACTATTCCGCCTTTCTCTTTCTCGCCGTCATGGGTATTTACTCTCTGCTGCGGTTTCACCGCAGCGGAACTTCAGCTTCGACTGTGGCTGCCTGGGTGGCAGGAGAAATTGGGGCGCTGGCCCTGGGCATCACGCTCTATGTGACCCACATCCGAAAGATCAGTCACACCACGATGGCAGAGCAGGCGTTCGACGGTTGGCTGCGCAGGTCCTATTTCCATCGAGGGCACGACAACCCGCTGACCTTTTTCGTCACCCGAAGCTTTAGCTTCTTCCAGTATATTTTTGGGCAGCTTGTTGTTGGTGACGTTCTGGCCCTGCTGTTTATCGCCGGGGCTATTTTCTGGCTGGGCAGAAGACATCAGAAATCAGAAACACCATGGGTGCGCTATCGATTCGCGGTGCTCCTGGTGTTCCCGTTCCTCGTGAATTATGGCGCAGCCCTTTTTGATCTCTATCCCTACGGGGGGACCCGCCACTGTGTGTATCTCTTCGTCTTTGCCGTCGCCGGCGTCGCGCTCTGTCTCGTCAGGCTCGTCGGTGGCAATGCTCTCCGTGGAATAGCGGTCAGCCTTCTTATTGTTGTGCTCTCGTGGCTGTTTCGAACCAACCATGCCCCCTACATAGCGCGCGCTGATCAAAAGCTCGTCCAGATGGATCGCGCGGTTCATTTCTTACGAGAGCAACTTCCCGCATCCGATTCGATCCTGGCCGATTATGAGAGTGGGATCATGCTCGGTCATTATCTTTGCGAGAAAAAGCCAGTTACCTATGAGGGTTCGATCCCCGGCTTCCTGGTTCTCGAGTGTGGTGGCCATCGCATCATTTCGACCGACTCGGATCTGTGGGCCTTTACTCCCCCCACGTTCTTCTCCGAATGGACGCGCCTGGTCGAGGGCGGGTATCTAAAGGCCGGGGAGACGGTCTGGGTGGCTCAGGTGGGATGGATGATCAAGCTCGACGACAACCTCAGAAAAGGGTTCCCCGAATTTCGCGACCTGAGAACCCAGGCCTTTGGATATAACATCCGATTCTTCCCCCTGATGGTGGGGTCGGCTCTTCCTCCTCGGAGTTCATGGGACGCCGGCCAGTACGACGAGCGCTGAGCGGCGGAATCGGTCCTAAAACTTGCGCGAGTGTTCTTTGGCCCAGCGTTCGATCACGACTTTCTTCTCGGTATAGAATTCGATCGCATCCCGGCCTTGGGCGTGCATGATGCCGAAAAAGCTGTCTTTCCAGCCGCTGAAAGGGAAGTAGGCCATGGGAGCAGCCACTCCGATGTTAATGCCGATGTTTCCCGCGGGGGCTTCATAGCGGAACCGCCGGGCGGCGGACCCGCTCGAAGTAAATAAAGATGCCTGATTCCCGTACGCGCTACGCTCCAAAAAAGCCAGAGCCGCGTCCATATCACGAGCATGAACCAGGCTCAGCACCGGGCCAAAAATTTCGGTGTCCGCCAGTTCACTGGTCGGCGGCAGGTTGTCGAGAATGGTGGGCTTCACGAAATTGCCATTCTCATGCCGGAGAATCCTCGCCTTACGGCCGTCGACGACAACCTTGGCGCCCTGCTTTTCCCCGGTTGCGATGAGCGACTCGATGCGGGACTTGCTCGCCGGGGAAATGACCGGTCCCATCTGGATGTCTTTCTCAAGGCCATTGCCGACGCGCAGGCTGGATGCGGCATCGGCAATCGCATCGCGAAATGTCGTCTGCGCCTCCCCGACGGTGACCGCAACCGACACCGCCAGACATCGTTGCCCGGCGCAGCCAAAGGCGCTGTCGCTGATAATTTGCGTGGTCATGGCCATGTCGGCGTCGGGCAGGACGATGACATGGTTTTTGGCGCCGCCCTGGCATTGCGCGCGTTTGCCGTTCGCTCCCGCCCGCGCGTAAACCTGACGCGCCACCGGCGTCGAACCAACGAAACTGATGGCTCGGACCTTGGGATGATCAATCAAGGCGTTGGCTACCTCCTTGCCGCCGTTCACCAGATTGAGGACTCCCTTGGGGAATCCTGCCTGCTCCAGCAATTCGAAGGTGCGGCGCATGGTGAGCGGCACGCGTTCGGAGGGTTTCAAAACAAAGGTGTTGCCGCAGGCCACGGCGTAGGGAAGAAACCAGAACGGGATCATCCCGGGAAAATTAAACGGCACGATCGCGGCCACTACCCCCAAAGGTTGGCGGATCATGGTTTCGTCGATGCCGCGGGCCACATCCTCGAGGTTGTAGCCTTGCATCATCACGGGAATGCCGCAGGCGACTTCGACGTTCTCGATCGCCCGCCGGAATTCGGCTTTGGCCTCGGTGAGGGTCTTGCCGTTCTCCTCGGTGAGAATGCGGCTCAACGGGTCGAGGTGCTCTTCGAGAAGCATCTTCAGCTTGAACAGAGGCTGGATGCGGTCTTCCGGCGGAGTGCGGCGCCATTCCGGATAGGCGCTTGCCGCTGCCTCGACGGCGCGAGCAACCTCTTCTCGACCGGAGAGTGGAACCTTGGCAACGATTTCCCCCGTCGCCGGATTGGTCACATCCTGCCATTCCGCGGCATTCGACTCAACCCAGTGACCATCGATGTAGTTGGGGACCTTGGTGATGGGCGGTGCAGCAACTGACATTTTCTTAGACCTCTCGCATGATTAAGAATTAGGCCGAGTCTCGAAGCCGAGACGCGCTGCGCTAGGTGACCTGGGCCACCGCATTTTGGCGTTCCGCTACGGCCTCGAGCGCAGCTCCGAGCACATCGAGTGCCTCGTCCATCTGTGGGTTGGTTACAACCAGCGGCACTAGAATCCGGATGACGTTCGAGTACGATCCTGCCGTGATGGTAACCAGTCCGTGCTCGTAGCAATAGCGGGATACTTCTTTGGTCTCATCTGCCGCCGGCGCCCGGCTCTCCGGTGATTTCACCAGCTCGATGGCCTGCATGCCGCCCAGGCCACGAACATCGCCGATGATCGGCCAACGCTTCTGCCATTCCTTGGCCCGCCTCTGGAAGTGGCTTCCAATTTGGTTTGCCCTCTCGAGCAGGTCCTCGCGGTCGAAAAGATCGAGCACCGCGAGCGCCGCCGCACAGGAGACAGGATTTCCGGCAAACGTTCCCCCCAGGCCTCCTGGGCCGGGCGCGTCCATGATCTCGGCTCGTCCGGTCACGGCCGCGAGCGGCAGGCCACCACCGATGGACTTGGCCGAAACCAGAATGTCGGGTTCGAGGCCATAGTGTTCGCAGGCAAACAGCCTTCCGGTACGGCCGAAGCCGCTCTGTACCTCGTCGGCGATGAACAACACCCCGTGTTGGCGGCAGATCTCGCCGAGCAGGCGAAAATAGTCGGGCGGCGGGACGACAAATCCGCCCTCCCCCAAAACCGGCTCGGCAATGACCGCGGCTACATCTTCGGATGCGACCACCCGCTTAAAAGTATCTTCTAAATGGCGCGCACAATAGAGATCGCACGATGGATACCGCAGGGAATAGGAGCAGCGATAGCAATAGGCGTACGGAATTCGGTAGACATCACTCGGGAAGGGGGCAAATCCCGCTTTGTAAGGGTGTGTCTTGCTGGTGAGCGCCAGGGTCATGAGGGTACGGCCGTGGAAGCCGTCCTCAAAGGCGATGATGCCCCCTCGCCGCGTGTGAGCGCGGGCGATTTTGACCGCGTTCTCGATGGCCTCGGCGCCACTCGTCAGGAACAAGGTTTTCTTGGGGAATTTTCCCGGCGTGACCTGGTTCATCCGCTCAGCCAGGCGAATATAGGCCTCATACGGCGTCACCTGGATGCAGGTATGCAGAAAGCGATCTAATTGCTCCCGCACGGCAGCCAAGACAGGTTCTTGCCGATGTCCTACGTTCAGACAGCCAATGCCCCCCGCGAAATCGAGATAGCGATTCCCATCCACGTCTTCCATCCAGGCGTCTTCGGCCTTGGCGACATACACCGGGGTGGCATGGGAGAGGCCGCGCGGCACCGCGCTGACGCGTCGTTCCGCCAGAGCTTTGGACTTCGGACCCGGAATAGGAGTTCTTAATTGAATCGTACCCATATTGCTCTCAAACGATTTCTCGCTCCCTGCCTCTCTCAGTACCAGCCAATCGGCTGCGGGTTCAGATTGATGTGGACTTGTTTGGTCTCGAGATACTCTTCGATTCCCCATGGGCCCAGTTCACGGCCGAACCCCGACTGCTTGTACCCGCCCCAAGGCGCTTCGACGTAGGTGGGCTGCATGTGGTTCACCCATACGATACCTGCGCGGATGGACTTGACTGCCCGGAAAGCCTTGAAGATGTCCCGCGTCCAGACGGCTGCCGCCAGGCCGTAAGGCGAGTCGTTAGCGATGCGGATCGCGTCCGCTTCGTTTTCGAACGGGATCACGGCCGCTACCGGGCCAAAAATCTCCTCGCGCGCTATGCGAGCGCTGTTCGGCACGTCATAGAAGATGGTCGGTTCGAGATAGAAGCCTTTCGCGAACTTCTCGGCTCGTCCCCCGCCCGTCGCCAGCTTGGCTTCCTTTTTGCCTAGTGTCTGGTAGGAGAGAACGCGATCGTACTGTTCTTTGCTGATCACCGGCCCCATCTTGGTGTCGCGATCGAGGGGTGGGCCAAGCTTGATGTTCTTCGCTTTCTCGGTCATGGCGTCGACGAACTTCTTGTAGATCGTCTTCTCGACCAGGATTCGGCTGCCGGCAGAACAAACCTCGCCCTGATTGATGAAGACTCCGAACAGAGCGCCATCGATCGCCGCCTCGAAATCGGCGTCGGCAAAGAAGATATTGGGCGATTTGCCCCCGAGTTCGAGGGTCACTCGCTTCACGGTTTCGGCCGCCATTTTGACGATCTGCTTGCCCACGGCGGCGCTACCCGTGAAGGCGATCTTGTTGACATCGGGATGCTCGACCAGCGGCGCACCGCAGGTTTCCCCAAATCCGGTGACAATGTTCACGACTCCCGGCGGAAGGCCGACATCGCGAAACCAATTCGCCATCTCGAGCGCCGTGAGGGGCGTCTGCTCAGCCGGTTTCAGTACGCAGGTACAACCCGCCGCCAGAGCCGGCGCCAGCTTCCAGGCTGCCATGAGGAGCGGATAATTCCAGGGAATGATCTGTCCCGCCACGCCGACGGGTTCTTTCAACGACAGGCTCATCGCGTTATCGGGAACTGGATTGACGAATCCCAGAACCTTGGTTGCCAGGCCACCGTAATACTCAAAACAGGTGGCCACGTCTGCAATATCGTATTCGGCTTCAACGATGGGCTTGCCGCAGTTACGGGCTTCGAGTTCTGCCAGTTTGGCCGCGTTCTGGCGAATTTTCTCCGTCAGACGAAACAAAACCCGCCCCCGTTCCTGCGCCGTCGTCAAACGCCATGGGCCATCCTCGAAAGCAGCTTTGGCCGCAGCCACGGCACGATTGACATCTTCCGCCTGCGCATCCGGAACATAGGCAATCACTTCCTCGCTGGCGGGGTCGTAGACCGGAAAAGTCTTATCCGCCTTGCTCTCAACCCATTCGCCGTTCACATACATCGGATAGGTACGGACATCCGCTCGGACGCCGGCTGGCATAAACACCTCCTCGAGTTCTTTCTTTGTCGGCACGTCTTACTCGCCTGCCCAGACGGCGACCGTCCGAGCCAACCCGTTTTCTCTGACTAGACCCGGCTCGCCGCTTCTTGCGGCAGCTTACGGCGGCTGTAAACAAAAAAGAAGAACGCCGCCACTCCCAGGAACAAAAGCGTTCCGGCGATCATTTTGATCTCGAACAGCCAAATCGAATCGATTTGATGCGACGGAACGAATGCCACCGCCACGGCCAGCACCGTAGTGGAGAGGCCGCACCAACCCGCCAACAGGATGGTCCTCTTGCTGTAGTGCCCGGCTGCTTCCGATCTCCTCGCCAGTCTGATGAGTCCGGCGTACATATAGAGGAACGGTATCAACTGCAGCACCACAGCCAGATCCAGCATGGTAACGAAAGCTTCCTTGACCTGGGCGCCCACGAAGCTCATCGCCAGAAACAGAGCCGACAGCGTGGCATGCACGATCAGGGCGACGTAGGGGGTCGCATAGCGCGGATGCAGCTTCCCGAGTCCCTCGGGCAGATAGGAATCCAGTCCCGCAACAAACGGGATGCGGGCGGAACCCGACAACCACGCGGAGGCGATCCCGGCAATCGACACGCTGAGCACCAGCGCAAATGGCGAGGCCAGCCAGCCGACCCCGATCTGGGAGGCCATCTGGCTGACGGCTTGCATGATCCCGGCCAGGACACCGATCTGATTCTTCGGCAACGCCAACAGCAACGTCAGCGTGGCGCCGATATAAAGCACTCCGCAGATAATTCCCCCCACGGCCACTGCACCCGGCAAGGTGCGCTTCGGATCCTCAATCTCATCTCCCATGACCGAAGCCAGCTCGAGCCCGACCAGACCGAAGCAAATCACTCCGAAGGCGCCCACCAGACGAATATCGCCGGGGATGCGAAAGTCGGCTGCGTGAACCGTGATCCCGTAACGATAGGCGACAATCGCGCCGAGGACGGTCAAAACCAGGGACGTGATGGCGGTGCCGATGCCGCCGAGATTATTGACCCATTTCCCCACGCCCAAACCAAGAATGTTGAGCACGACCAGGAGCGTCAACAGGGCAATCGACGCGGCGAAGCTAAAACCAGGGCGATCGGCCAGGCTCTCGTTCCCCGGCCCGGCGACGAAGACCGCAATGCCGACAAAGTAAAGCAGCACGGTCGGCACATAAAAGATGTTATTTGTCCAGTAGCACCAGCCGGAGAGAAATCCGTGAAAGTCGCCGAAGATGCGCTTCGCCCAGAGATAAACTCCGCCCTCTCCGGGGTAACGGTCCGCCAGCTCGATCACCGCGATTCCCTGCGGCCAGAAAAACAAAAGGAGAGCGAGAATCCACAGCCAAACCGTAACCGCGCCGTTGGCCGAGATGGTGGGAACCACGTTCAGGTTCACCACCGCCACCACAAACAGCAAAACCAAATCCCAACGGCCGAGGGCGCGTTTCAGATGAGGCTGGTCGGCCTCATGCTTGTTGGCTGGCACGGGCTCTCCTTGGCCTCTCTTAACCGATTGCCATCTCCGCCATGCGTTCCTGCTGCGCCTTCGCCAATGCCGGCGCTACGTCGGCAAAGGCCGCCAGGTGCTTGTCAATGTCGGCTTCCGTGTGCTGCACCGAGATGGTCCACTGCTCATCCCACCAGTAGGGTTGTGGCATGACGCCGCGATTGACCATTGCGAACCAATAATGCCGCCAGACATCGCTGTCGATTGTGGTCCAGTCGCGATAGTTGCGGATCTCTTTGGGGAAAAGCATCAGCGCACCATTGGCGCCGGCACTCGGCACATAGGCCTGCAGGCCGACCTTTGCAATCGTCTTCTGGTAGCCTTCGACCAGCTTCTTGCTGAGCTTCTCCACGTGGCTATAGTTCTGGCGGGTCAGCACCTCGCGAAACGTCGCCAAACCGGCGGCCATCGAGACCGGATTGGTGTTGTAGGTGCCTCCGTGAAATACCTTGTGCTCGGAGATCAGATCCATGACCGATTTGTGCGCGCCGAAGGCCGCCAGCGGAAAGCCTCCGCCGATCGACTTGGCCAGGCAGATCATGTCGGGTTTCACGCCAAAATATTCCGAAGCACCGCCCCAGGCGAGCTTCGCTCCGGTTTTTACTTCATCAAAGATGAGCAGGGCGCCGTTTCTCGTGGCGATCTCCCTGAGACCTTCGAGGAACCCGGGCTGTGGCAGGCAGACGCCGACATTCATCATGATGGGCTCGAGAATGATGGCGGCGATTTCGCCGGGATTCTGCTTGCAGCGGAGTTCCACGCTGGCGAGATCGTTGAAGGTAGCGACCGGAACATTGGCCAGGGTTGCCTTGGGCACCCCCAGACCAGCGGGCACCGGGGTGGGAGCGTTTACCTCGCCGAACTCCGGGGCGTGGGGCTTGACGCTGACTAAAGCGGTGTCGTGCAGCCCATGATAGCCGCCCTCGAACTTCAAAATCTTGTCGCGTCCGGTAGCGGCGCGAGCCAACCGGCAAGCGTGCATGGTGGCTTCGGTCCCGCTTGAGCCAAAGCGAACCATCTCAACCGGGTAGCGCCCGGCAATCTCCTCCGCCAGCTGCCATTCCATGTCATGCGGCATGCCGAACATCGTGCCGGTCTCGAGGCGCGGCGCGACGGCTTTCATGACCGCGGGATGACAATGGCCCGCCATGAGCGCACCGAAACTGAGGTTGTAATCGACGTAATCATTGCCGTCGAGATCGCGGAAATGCGAACCCGCGGCTTCTTTGACAAAAATCGGATAAGGATCGTAAGCCCGGTAGTTGCTGGCCACTCCGAGCGGGATGCGCTTCAAGTTTCGTTTGTGCGCGGCGGCGGATTTGGGAGTGCGGCGCTCAAAGGTCGCCAACTCCTTCTCTAATTCGGAATACATCAAGGTCTCCAAAGAAGCTCAGGTCGCAATCGCGGCCATTAGAGTGTGCCCGGGTGGCCAAGGCCGCACGGGACTTCGGGTTAGAAAAACAACTTCAAAGCAAACTGGACCAGGCGCGGATCTTGT
>DASPVG010000166.1:0-7151 GCA_035622455.1 Terriglobales bacterium | reverse complement strand
AACTGATCGACTACGTCGCCCCCACCGAAGCCGACCTGTTCAAGCAAATGCAAGGCAAGCCGATCAAGCGCTTCAACGACCAAACCGTCACCCTGAACCTGGTCGGGGCTCCGGTTCGTGACTACAACATGACCTTGAAGGAACGCATTTTGGCGTACCTGATGGACCCGAATGTGGCCTTCATCCTGCTGGCAATCGGCGCCTTGGCCCTGTATGCCGAGTTCAACCACCCGGGAGCGGTGATTCCGGGAGTGGTTGGGCTAATTTTCATCCTGCTCTCGATCTTCGCTCTCAATCTTCTGCCGACCCGCTTTGCCGCCTTGATTCTGATCGTGGTTTCGTTCGGACTGTTCGCCCTCGAGGCCAAGTTCGGGACTCACGGAGTCCTCACCATCGGCGGAATTGTCACCCTGACCCTGGGCGGCTTACTGCTGGTGGACGCGCCCATTCCGCAGATGCAGGTTCACCTGCTGACGGCGCTTGCCGTCAGCATTCCTCTCGGCATCATCACTGCGTTTCTCATGAGCATCGCGCTGCGGGCCCGGCGAAATAAGATCGTCACCGGAATCCAGGGACTGGTGGGCGAGATTGGTGTGGCTCGCACTCCACTGTCGCCCGAAGGAAAAGTGTTCGTTCACGGGGCACTTTGGGATGCGGTCTCTTCCGCCAACATAGCTTCCGGGCGAACCGTGGTCGTGCGACAAGTCGACGGTCTGCAGTTGCAGGTGGATCCGGTCTCATCGCCACAACCGGACTGGGCGAGCACCTCGGCCTAAGTATCTCCTCGAGCAGCCTCCGCATCCTGCCAGGCAACAGCCCAGCGGTCGATTCACCGCCTCCACTCGATAAACTGCGATACAATCCGCCGCAGGAGCATTGGCTGACAGCTCAGGCGGGGAGGCTCACATGGAGCTCGGGTTTGGTTTCTCTACGATCGTGCTCATCATCGTGGTTCTCTATCTTTTAACTTCGATAAAGATCCTCGCGGAATACGAGCGCGGGGTGATTTTTCGCCTGGGCCGCCTGCTGCCGAACGCGAAGGGACCGGGCATAATTCTGGTTTTTGCTCCCATCGACCGCATGGTCCGGGTCTCGCTCCGGCAAGAGGCTTTGGAAGTGCCGCCGCAAGACATCATCACCCGTGACAACGTGACCTTGAAAGTGAATGCTGTCATCTTCTTGCGAGTCATTGAACCGCGAAAGGCTGTGGTCGAAGTTTCCAATTATGTTTATCAGACCTCGCAATTCGCCCGAACGACGTTGCGTTCTGTGCTGGGCGAGCAGGAGCTCGACGAACTGTTGGCACACCGGGACAAGATCAACTTGCGTCTGCAGAGCATCCTAGACACCCACACCGCTCCCTGGGGAGTGAAGGTGGTCAACGTGGAGGTCAAGCAAGTCGATCTGCCCGAATCCATGTTGCGCGCCATGGCCAAGCAGGCAGAGGCAGAGCGCGAGAAGCGCTCGAAGATCATCCACGCCGAGGGCGAGTTCTCCGCTGCCCAGCGCCTGGTCGATGCCTCCAAGCTGCTGGCCACGGAGCCGGTTAGCATCCAGCTTCGCTACCTGCAAACCCTAACCGAGATTGGGGTGGAGAAAAATACCACCGTGGTCTTCCCGGTTCCGGTGGACTTTTTCTCGGGTATTCAGAAACTTTTGGGCAAGACCGATGGTGACGCTGTGCAACCCGCCGTCTAGGGTTAAGACTAAGGTATGGAACCCGAGGTGGTAATGCCGACAGCCGAGGACACGGAAATCACCCTGAGCACAGGCAAAATGCTGGTTCTGTTTTTCGGACTGGTAACCTTGTGCGCCGTCTTTTTTGCCGCGGGGTTTTCCCTGGGCAAGAACTCGGCCTTCCGCACCACGGCATTCGAGGCAATTTCCGGGCCGGCAAAGGACGACCACCTACGCCCTTCCGCAGTAAAGAGCCCGGGCGTCGACTCTGCTTCTGTCCCTGATACCGCGGCCAAAGAGTCCCAGGACCCAGCAACCAACGAGAACCCCACCGTGAGCACAGCGGTCCCGCCTCCGGCAAGCGGCGCGGTGGCTCCGGACCCTCTCACGGTTCCGGCTGCCAACAGCTATTTTGTGCAAGTGGCGGCGGTCAGTAAACAAGAAGATGCCGATGCCCTGGTCGACGCGCTCAAGAAAAAACAGTATCCGGCCTTTTCCGCCAATGGCGCTTCCGACAAGCTTCTGCACGTCGAGCTCGGTCCTTACAGCGACATCAAAGATGCGGAAGTCATGCGGGCCAAGCTGATCAACGACGGATACAATCCGATTTTGAAGAAGTGAGCGTTACTCCAGGCTCGGAGTGTTGAGTGAACCACGTCCAGCCCAGCAGCAACCTCACGGTTTTTTTTTTGAGGGTAGAGCTGAAGATCGAAAAGCCTGCCTCTAACCCACCCGCTTCTCATCGCCGACGGCGACTAGCTGGCTCCGACGGCTTGTGCTTTCTGCAGCAGCCGGCGCGCTTGCGAAATGAAATCCCCTACCTCGAAGGGCTTGAGCAGAACAGGTATGTTGTTTTCCTGCAAAAAGGCTCGTATTTCCGGCTCGGCAACGCTAGAGAACAGCACCAGCATATGCTTTTCTAAAGCCGGGCAATTCTCTCGAATCCAGCGATACAGATCCGGCAGGTTTCCGTTGCCCGATATTTTGCCATCGAGAATCAGGGCGTCGAACGATTGCTCTTGCAAGAGCGACTTCAGCTCCTCTACGTTGCCCGAAGCGACCACGCTGGCTCCGGCTCCGGAAAGCACATCCCGCTCAAACTCGAGGACAGAGCTATCGCTTTCGACCAGCAAGATGCGCCCTTCGATGGCTAAGTCTCGCCGTGGCGGCGGCGACACCTTCTCAGCCGGCGCCACCGCTTCCGCCGCCGGCAGCCAAATTTCGAGAACCGCGCCGCCTTCCGGATGGTTGCGCGCCTCGATGCTGCCACCGTGCTCCTGGATGATTCCGTAACAGATGCTCAGACCGAGGCCGGTGCCTTTGCCGACCGCCTTCGTCGTATAGAAGGGCTCAAAAATGCGATTCAGCTCGGTAATGCCGCTGCCCGAATCATGAAACTCGGCATGAATGTCTTTGTCTTTCTTAAACATGCGGACCTTGATGACCTTCTCCGCGCCGGCTTCGAGCAAAGCATCGATCGCATTGTTGAGGACGTTCAGGAAGACCTGCTCCAACTGCATGGGATCGCCGGTCACCGGAGGCAGGTTCGGTTCGATCTCGCGGACCAGCTGAATGGCGTTGACTCGCAGGTCGTAGTCGCGCAGCGCCAGCACTTCTTCGAGCACCTTGGCGAGATCGACCTCCTCCTTTTGCGGCTTCCGTTGGCGGGCGAAGGACAGTAGATTCTGCACCACGCGATGGGTCCTCTGGGCCTGCTTGAATAGTTTGCTGATAAATTCTCCCGCCCGGTCGCCCAGGTTTTCGCCCTCGAGCAACTGTGCATAGCCCAGGATCGCCGTCAGCGGGTTGTTCAGCTCATGGGCCACGCCGGCGATCAGCTGGCCTACGGCAGACATCTTTTCGCTTTGCAGCAGCTGTTCCTGGGCCCGGCGCAGGTCTTCGTAGGCCCGGCAGCTCTCTTCATAAAGGCGGACCTTCTCGATGGTTGTCGCCAGTTGTCGTCCGATCGCCACCAGCAGGTTCTCATCGTTGCTGTTGTATTCCCGCTGCTTAGGACTGCTGATGCCCATGACTCCGAGCGGCTTGTCCTTGCTCCACATGAGCACCCAGATCCAGGAGGCCAATTGATCCGCCTGAATGAACTCCGCCACCGGTTTCGGCAGATGGGGCAGAAATTCAGGAGTGATCACCTCGGTTCGGGAGCGGAAGATCAGTTCGCCGAAGCCTCCCGGCAAGTGGACCTCGGCCAGCTTAGCCCGTTCCGCGCTGGGCTTACCCCAACCAGCACGCCGGCGAAAAATGTCGCCTTCGTCGGCCAGATAAATCGTGCCGGTTTCCGCGTCCAGCAGGGTCAGCACTTGGCGCAAGGTCAGATTCAAGATTTCATCCAGGTCGAAGGACCGGGTGGCGATCACGGCCATGGTGTTTAATGCGTTCAGCTCGCGGTTGCGCCGGCGAATCTCATTTTCGGCCTGTTTTTTCTCCGTGACGTCGAGAACAAATCCGTGATAGCGCTCGACCTGACCGTTGGCGTCGCGGGTGGCGAAGCAGCTCTCAAGTACGGTCAGCAGCGCTCCATTCTTGTGGCGCAGTACCACCTCAAAATTTTGCACATAGTTCGCGGTATCGACGGCGTGGCGTAGGCTTTCTCGCTGCTCAGGAAACGCGTAGAGTTCGAGATCCAGATTCTTTGCTCGGATCTCTGTCTTGCTCTCGTACCCGAGCATGCGGACAAAAGCTTCGTTGGCATCCAGCAATTTGCCGTCCGGCGTGGCTACGAAGACGCCCTCCTGTGCCTGCTCGAAGAGCAAGCGATACTTCTCTTCCGCCGCACGCCGCTCTGTGGTATCCCGCACCACATGGATGGTGCCTTTGAGCTCGCTTCCCTGTTCGGTGTATACCGAGGTTGAAACCATCGAAAATCCACCGAAACAAGGGTCGGGAACCCCCTGAAACGCATCCGCGATGCGGTTGCAGTAGGGGCATTCCGTCCATTGCCCGGCTCGCGGCAGCACCTTCTCGCACGGCTGCCCGGCGACATCAGCCGGCGCCAGCCCCAGTCGCTCCAGCAGGGCTTGATTGGCTTTCATGATCCGGAACTCGGAATCGTGGACCAGAACAATGTCCTGGATGGAATCAAATGTGTTGGCCCACTGGCGGTGGGAGCGCACTATCTGCTCGACCAAACGGAGATTTTCGACCGCCAGGCCCAACTGATGGGCACTGGTGGCGAGAAATTCCAGTTCCTCCGGGGTATAGGTAAGATTATGACGGCTGCCTAGCGACAAGATGCCAATCGTCGACTTCTTCCCCAGCACCGGCACCATCACGATGTGATGGAACTGTTCCCGTTTCAAGTAAGGCCGAACCCAGTCGTCGGCCGAGGACGTCTTGAGCACGATCGGACTTGCATCTTTCAGCGTCTGCTCGAACTTGTCGTCCTTGGCGACTGCCCCGCGGTCTCGCAGAAAATCCCGGCTCAGCCCGATCTGCTGGACAATGACCATCTTGTCATCCTCGAGCAGGCGAAACCAGGCTGCCTTGGCCAGCATGAGCTTCTTGAACTCTGCCAGGGCGGTCAGCATCATGGGACCGTACTGTTGTGCGCGAGAGATGCTGGTGGTCATTGAGTTGATGACCCCCAAACGACGGGTGCGCATCTTGGACTCATCAAAGACAATGATCAGGACACTCAGTCCGGACACAAGATCGATCGCCAACTTCAGTCCGGGAGGCACGAGGGCATTGAACGGCGCCCAGTCCAGATGCAGCAGCAAGAGACTGAGACTCAGCAACGAGGGCCCGATTTCCCAGCGGGCCCAGCGAAAACGGATCACTTCCACAGCGGCCACGATCGCGATGAATCGATAGGAAGCCTCAAGCACCAGACGAAGAGCATAGGAGTCGGGCCACAACAGGCAACGAGCGACGGCAAAACCCATCACCAGGCCGGTTAAGCCCAGCAGAGGAATCAGCAGCTTACGCGCTTGTGAGTACAGCAGGGCTGCGCTCGAAAACAGGCCCACGGCAAGGACAAATTGTGCTTGGGAGATCGCCTCCTGGTAATTCGAGGGCAGCCAGGAAAGCACCTGGTTCCATCCCGAGACCAAATATGCCACCCAACCTAAGATCCAGAGCAGGAGATAGCGTTCGCGGAAAGTGCGGAAGACGAGTAGACTGGCTGCCAGGACGCTGAGTGTGGCCGATTCCACTGCCATCAGCCTGGGCACAGCCGGTTCCCCCAACCCATGCCATACGCTAAGGACAGAGTTGTTCATCGACAAAAATTCTCTAGGTATCCGACTTTCTTATTATCATGTCGGAGACCGTTGACAATGCAGGTTTTCCCCCGGGGAACAGTTACTTTAGGCACTAGAAATGGAATCGCTTCGCGGTACACTGATATCCCATGGCGGCTGATCGTATCCTGGTCGTAGATGATGAGGACGCGATCCGGGAAATCGTCTGTTCCATGCTGAGCATCGCCAACTATCGGTGTGCTCAAGCGTCTTCCGGCCGGAAAGCGTTGGCCATGCTCGATTCCGGAGAGAAATTCGAGCTCATGCTTTCCGATCTCATGATGGCCGAGATGAGCGGGACGGACTTGCTCGAAAAAACCAAAGAGAAGTATCCGGATATACCGGTGGTGATGGTGACCGCGGTGCATGACATCTCGGTCGCCCTCAAGGCCATTCGCGACGGCGCCTACGATTACCTTCTTAAGCCCTTCGAACGCGAACAATTACTGGCCACGGTTCGCCGCGCTCTCGAGAATCGCCGGCTAAAACTGGAAAACCGGGCCTACCAGACAGAGCTCGAAGCTAAGGTCCAACAGCGGACCGCTCAGTTGGGCGAAGCAGTCGTCGAGCTCGAGCGCTCTTACGACATCACCCTTGAAGCCTTAGGGGATGCTCTCGACTTGCGAGACCCCGAAACCGAAGGTCATTCGAAGCGGGTAACGGCGTTCACCATGGCCATTGCTCGAGCCATGGGAGTACCGAAGGAAGCGATCAAGGTGATCGCACGCGGCGCCTTTTTGCATGACATCGGCAAGGTGGCCATTCCCGATCATATCCTGCACAAGCCGGGACGTTTGACACCCGAAGAAGTCACGATCATGCGCGAGCATTGCTATCGCGGTTACAAGATGTTGACGAAGATTCCGTTTTTGACCGAGGCTGCCGAGATCGTTTATGCCCACCAGGAGTGGTTTGACGGAACCGGCTATCCACGGGGATTAAAAGGCAACGAGATCCCTTTGGGCGCGCGCATCTTTTCCGTCGCCGACGCCTTGGATGCCATCACCTCGCACCGGATTTATCGGCCGGCACAAACTGTCGCCGCGGCGCGGGAGGAAATCAAGCGTTGCGAAGGAACCCAGTTCGATCCGCAAGTTGTGCGCGTATTTCTCTCCATGCCCGAAGGCATCTGGAGCGAGCTGCGCCGCGACATTGACGCCCGGAATCATCCCCTCGCTTATTCTTATTCCACGGCCAAGAATTCAGCCTAGATTC
>DASPVG010000165.1:0-10138 GCA_035622455.1 Terriglobales bacterium | reverse complement strand
CTCTACGATGTCTTCGGTTCGGTGGTCGAGTCTGCAGGAGCGTTCGGCCCGCGGGAAGACTTTCAGTTGCTTCAGGAGGACTTGGGTGCGCTCGAGCGGTCGCGACGCTCCATGGCCGACCGAATGGAGACCCTGGCCACCACCAAAGAAAATGAACTGACACGCTTGCGAACCGAGGTCCGGACCCTGCAAGCCGCCCAGCAGCCAGCCGTCGCCCCAAAGAAAGTAGTCGTAGACGACACGGAACCCCCGAAGAAAACCGTAAAAAAGAAGTCGCCGGCGAAGACCACCAAACCTGCTTCCTCCACTAGCACGCAAAATAGCTCGAATTCCACGTCGCAGCCCGTTCAACCCCAAAACCCGCCCAATCCTCCGCAATAGGTCCGGCCCTCACCCCCGAAACATGGAAGTTCTCGCTGGATTTGAGCTTTTCTTCACGATTTTCACGGTAACAGTCTGAATTTGAACAACCTTCTGCTGGAACTTAGGCGGTTGTGGCGGAGTCTATAGAAGAATAGTAGGTCATCGAGGCGGCATGTGACTGTCGTGTGACTGTGCCCGGATCTTGGACCGCACCGACTGGCAATAAAGAACCTATAATAGGAGTTACGCCGTGAGAGTGTTGGCGGGAGCCGCTACTTTGGGCGACCTTGCAGGAGCGATGGGAGTTCGCGGGCAAGAGTCCACGATCGTGGCCGAATTGAAGGCCGGATCGGAGGAAGCCTACGTCTGGTTGATCGCTGAGTTTCAACAGCCGATCTACAGTCTGGTCTACCGGCTGGTGAGCGATCCCGCCGATGCCGCCGATACCACCCAGGAGGTTTTTCTTAAGGTGTTTCGCGGAATCAAGCACTTTCATGGCGAGTCCAGCCTGAAGACTTGGATCTATCGTATCGCCCTGCATGAAGCCTCCAACCGGCGGCGCTGGTGGTTTCGGCACAAGTCGCGGGAAGCTTCGCTCGAACCCCTACCTTCGAGCCATGGGGAGAATCCGGCGAACGACTGGTTGGCGGACAAACGTGAGTCCCCCTTTCAGCACGTGGCCCAGGAAGAAGTACGCACCCGGGTTGAAGCCGAATTGCGCGCGGTTTCCGAGCCTTACCGCACCACCGTGGTGCTGCGCGATCTAGAGGAAATGTCCTATGAGGAAATTGCTGAGATCATGCAGATTTCCCTGGGCACGGTAAAATCCCGGCTCACCCGCGGTCGCCAGGCACTACGACAGCGGCTCAAGACCTACATTCGCGAGGTGGGGTCGGAACTAGGTCTTGCGGATGAGGAAGAGACTTCGGTTACACCCCGCTCCCAGATTTCTGCGGAAGGACGGGAATTCGAGGTGGCGCCATGAACTGCGTGCAGGCGAAGTCGCTGCTTTCCCCCTATCTGGACGGCATGTTGACCGGCACCCAGATGCTGGCTCTCAGCGGACACTTGAAGTCTTGCGCCCGGTGCCATGGGGACTACGTCTCCCTGCGCCAAACTCAGCAATTGCTGTCGCGAGTCGGGCGGCGGAAAGCCCCTGAGGATTTGGAACTCAAGCTGCGCCTCGCGATTTCGCGGGAGGCCTCGCAATCCCGCCATCACCGGTTCGATCATTACTGGATTCGACTGGAGAATGCCATTCGTGCGTTCATGGTCCCGGCCACGGTGGGATTAGCCAGCGCGCTCGTGATCTTCGGGTTCTTGATGGGCTTTTTCGGCTTGCCCTTGCAAGCCAGCGAGTCGGACGTGCCCTTGGTGTTCAAGACGGCTCCGCAACTCGAGCAATCGGCCTTTGGCGCTGCGACGAGTTTCATCAATGACGACTCCCTGGTAATCGAAGCCTATGTGAGTGCAGACGGCCGGGTGGAAGATTATCGCGTCCTGTCAAACCCACAACAAGGGAAAGACCTGCCGCCGCAGGTGAAAAACATGCTCATCTTCACCACTTTTCGACCGGCAACTCTGATGGGCAGGCCCACGGCTGGAACGGCGGTGTTGTCGTTTTCAAAAATCAGTGTCAAGGGATGAAGGGGAGTAATTTCCCGTCCGCGGTCCAGCCGTCACCTTCTCCGGCGCATCCAGATGCAGGTTGATCCACGCCTGCCGGGCGCATCGCCAACCGGCAGCAGCAGAAACTGTCGGAAGGCGGCAACACCTTCGTAACTGCCTTTGTTGACCCCCTGCGCCGACCCCCTTTACACTGACTGTTAATCCTGAACTCGCACCCCCTGAGGCGGAGGTTTTCCCCTGCGATCTAGGTTTCGAAGCGCGTCGATCGCCGCACTGCTCGGGTTCGCGGTTGCGGTGGCCCTGGCCCAGAATTCGCCGAAGGTCTCCCTCGACACCAACCCGACACTGTTTGCCATGCTGACGGCAATCAACACCTGCGGTTATGACACGGAACTCAGTGCTTCGGACCCGCTTCGCTCGGAAATTCGCGGCGAAGTTGCCAAGGCAGCCCAGGCTTCTGACGAAGCCAAAGAAGAAACCTATATTCTGTGCAACTATTATCACGAGCACGCACAACCAGACCCTTCGCGGACCCTGTCGCAGTACGTCTCTCTGGCCCTGCTGCTCGATGCTCCCCCAAGTTTTTCCCTGAAGGTCAAAGAGGAGGACTTGCCTCCTGACGCAATGCAGGTGGTCGGCATCATACCCATCCTGCAGAAGTTCTATAACGTAGCCGGGCTCGCCGACATCTGGGCACGCCACCAGCAGGCCTATGCGACGCTCACCGCCCGCTACCACGAACCGCTTTCGAAGGTGCTGTTTGACACCGAAATCTACTTAAAGCTGCCCTCAGCCGGTTATCTGGGACACAGCTTTTCCGTCTATCTTGACCCCATGGGAGCACCCAGTCAGACCAATGCCCGCAACTATGGATCCGACTACTACGTAATCATTTCACCCGGAGTAGCATCGACCCTGAAGATTGACCAGATCCGTCATACCTATCTGCACTATCTGCTGGACCCGCTTGCCATGAAGTACTACCTCATCATCGATGGTCTCAAGCCTTTGCTGGAACAAGTTAAGAAGGCGCCCATGGATGAAAGCTTCAAGGAGGACATTTCACTTCTGGTCACCGAGTCGTTTATTCGCGCCATCGAAGCCCGGACGAACAGCGCGGGGAAAACGCCTGAAGTGGAGCGTCAAGCGGCAGTCGAGCGAGCGGTGGAGCAGGGTTATGTGCTGACCGCGTACTTTTACGATGCGCTGGTGCAGTTTGAAAAAAGCCCGACCGGCATGCGCAACGCCTATAGCGACATTGTCGGGCGCATTGACCTTCACAAGGAGCAGAAGCGCGCATCCAACGTGCGATTCGCACCTCGAGCGGATCCCGAACTGGTGCGTTTCTCGCAGCCGTCCCAGCCGAAACTGCTGGTCACAGCCGAGCAGCGACTCTCCGCCGGTGACCCGGACACCGCCAAGAAGCTCGCTCAGCAGGCGCTCGATAGCAAGACCGAGGACCCGGGCCGTGCCCTCTTCATTCTCGCCCAAGTTGCGACCATGAATCGTGACATGCAGGGGGCGCGTCATTATTTCGAACAGGCCTTGGGCGTGGCCCAGGAACCGAAGGTGGTGGCGTGGTCACACATCTATTTGGGAAGGATCTTGGATCTCGAGGAAGACCGTGCCGCCGCACTCGATCATTATCGCTTGGCGCTCCGAGCCAGCGCCTCTTTACCCGAGGCGAAGGCAGCCGCCGAGCACGGATTAGAGCGGCCGTTCGAGCTTCCCAGCCACACCCAGAACGACCAGAACAAGGATTGAGCAGGATTTTGCGGGTCGAAATGAGACTCGGAATCGGAAGTGAGGAGAGAGCATGAAGCGAACAGCGGTGATGTCGGTAATTTTGGCCGCAGCCAGTCTGGCCGTGGCTCAGACGGCGCAGCAGCCGCAACCCCCCAACAAGTCGTCGCAGCAGCCCAGCGCCCCAGGGGCAGCGCAAAGTGGCACGCCAACTCCTACGGGCAAGCTCCCGCCCCAGGCAAAGACGCAAGCGGAGTTCGACGCCTATCAAGCAGCCTTAAAAAGCGCAAACGATCCTGCCGCCATCGAAAAAGCAGCTGATGATTTCGCGGCCAAATTCCCCGATAGCGAGCTTCGCGTTCTGCTCTATCGGGTTGCCATGCACGCCGAACAGAGCGCCAATAACGCCGAGAAGATGTCAGAAACAGCGCAAAAGATTTTGAAGATCGACCCGGATGACCCGGAAGCCCTGATCGGGGCTGCGGAAGTCATCGCCGAACGTACCCGCGACACGGATTTGGACAAGGATCAGCGTTACGCGGAAGCCCAGAAAGACGCCCAGCGTGCCCTGCAGACGATTGACACCGATGCTGCGATCCCGGCGGGTACGCCTCAGGAAAGAATCGACGCCTACAAGGGATTCCTGCGCTCCTCCGCCTATTCCATCCTGGGAACGATCGCATTCAACCAAAAAAACTATGCTCAAGCCGAAGAACAGTTCCGCAAATCGATCGATGCCTACCCGGCTCAGCCTGACCCGGTTGTAGTGTTGCGGCTGGCCATTGCTTTGGACAACCAAGGAAAATACCCGGACGCTCTCAAGGAGGCGAACCGCGCCGTGGACTTGACCCAGGAGAACACCACGGCGGGAACACTGGCACGTCGAGAACGCGATCGGTTGGTGCAGTTGACCGGGGGCAGCCCGGCACCAGGGCCCAAACCGTCATCCGGCGCAATGCAGAATCCAAACCCGTCCCCGCACTAGCCCGGAGGCCGGGGAGGCGAAGAATGCGCGGACCTTGCGGCTCCGGCTTCGCAGCCGAACTTCGCCCGGAGAGCTCCAGTGTGCTCACTCGCACGGACGAAAGCACGGAACCTCGCCGAACTCGAGCAAGCTCTCGGATGTGGCATCGTCCGGCCTGAGTTGCTCGAGCAGGCCCTTACCCACAGCTCGCAGGCCCGCGAGCTCGAAGGTTCGTCGGCTGCGCCCCAGCACCGAGTCGGGGACAACGAGCAACTCGAGTTCCTGGGTGACGCCGTGCTGGGCCTGATCACCAGCGAGGACCTGTTTCATCGCTTTCCTCAGTTTCGGGAAGGGGAGCTGTCAAAAATGCGGGCCCACCTGGTCAGCGAAAAGCATCTCATTCAAGTGGCCCGTCGTTTGGAGCTCGGGCATTACTTGCAGTTGGGACGGGGAGAGGAAAAGAGTGGCGGGCGGAACAAGACGACCCTGCTGGTGGATGCTTTGGAGGCAGTTCTCGGAGCCATCTACCTAGACGGCGGGCTCGAAAAGGTTCGGCCGGTTGTGCTCGAACACATCATTCTTCCGGAGCTGGCGCGGATTGCCGAAGACGGCAGGCGCTTGCCGCTGACCGATTACAAGTCGGCCTTACAAGAGAAGCTGCAGGCCCTCGGCCGACCTCAACCGTCATACGTTCTGGTCAACGAACAGGGGCCTCAGCACCGCAAGACGTTTACCGTTGAGGCCCGCTTGCAAGCGGTGGGCCAGAGAAAGGATTTCGAGTACGTGGGGCGGTCTGAGGGTTCAACGAAGAAGAATGCTGAGCAGGGCGCGGCCCGGCAATTGCTCGAGTATTTGGTGTCCTTGCCAGCGGCGAGCAAGAGACCCGGCAGCCGGCGTGCCTCGACAGAATTATGAGAGTCGTGAACCATCAGCCGTCGCTTTGGCTGGGTACGGTGCAATCCCTGCTGAGCACGGTGGTCATCGCGGTATTCGTCATCACATTTGTCGTGCAGGCGTTCCAAATTCCCTCCGAATCCATGGAGAACACCTTGCTGATCGGAGACTACCTGCTCGTTAATAAGCTGCGCTACGGAGGAGGGGGTGTCGCGGACCGTATTCTCCCCTACCGCTCGGTTGAACGCGGCGACATCGTTGTGTTCCACTATCCGGTCAATCCCAGCCAGCATTTCGTGAAACGAGTGATCGGGATCCCGGGTGATCGCATTCGGCTGATCCAAGGGACGGTTTACGTCCATGGGGTTCCCCTGAAGGAACCCTACGTGCGTCACAGTTCCCACTTCCACGATGCCTTTCGCGATGACTTTCCCCGCCTCAATGTGTCGGTTGCGGAGGTGACCAGCAGCTGGTGGCGCGAAATGCATACCCTGGTGGATGACGGCCAACTGATCGTGCCGCAGGGGTATTACTTTGTCTTGGGCGACAACCGCGATGAGAGCCTGGACAGCCGCTACTGGGGCTTCGTCCCCCAGGAAAATATCGTGGGCAGCCCGTTACTCGTCTACTGGTCGGTGCGTAGCAGCGGCGAGGGTACGCCAGCATCGACCGCACCCGGTGATAAACTTTATCACTTCGCCTATGCCTTCACCCATTTGTTCCAGCTCACGCGGTGGGATCGGACCTTTCATTTGGTCAATTGAGTCAACTGAATCCTCGACCGGCAAGGAAAACGCCAGTGGCTAAGAAAGAAGAAACTCAGGTAGAGAAACCCCGCGAGACCACGGTTGAGTTTCTGGCTTCGCTCGCGGCTGTGCTGGTAACCGGCCTGTTCATCATCACCTTCATTGTGCAGGCGTTTGAGATCCCATCCAGTTCGATGGAACAGACCCTGTTGATTGGCGACCACGTGTTTGTAAATCGGGAGCAGTTCGCGCCACCGACCCGCTGGATGGGACCGCTGCTTCCGTATCGTGAGATTCGCCGGCAGGACATCGTGGTTTTTCTATCGCCAGCAGAGCCGGGCTTGTACGTGGTAAAGCGAATCATCGGTGCTCCAGGAGATCGTGTCCACCTCGAGAACGGCGTGGTCTATCGCAATGGGGAAAAACTGGATGAGCCCTATGTTATTCACCAGGCCGGCGGGGAGAGCTACAATCCGTACCGGGATAACTTCCCTGCCGTGGCGCCATCGGATTACAGCAACGTAGCCCCGGAATGGCAGTTGACCATGAAACAGTACATCCAGGGCAACGATCTGGTGGTCCCGCCAGATCACTATTTCGCCATGGGAGACAATCGCGACGTGAGCTATGACAGCCGGTATTGGGGCTTTATCCCCCGGGAAAACGTGATTGGGCGACCCATGTTCATCTATTGGTCGTTTCAAACCCCACCGGATCAATATCTGCAGAAGGGATTAGGTCAGAGATTGGCCTTCGTCGCCCACGTCGTGATCCATTTCTTCGACGAGACTCGCTGGCGGCGCACCTTTAGGATCGTTCGGTGAGCTTTCCTTCCCCCAAGCGCGGCGCTCGATGGCTGACGGTTCTCCTATTACTGTCGCTGTTTCTGATCCGGCCGGGGGCGAATCGCATGAAAACCCGGATCGTCCGCTCGATCAGCCTCGCCTTGGGGCGACCAGTGGAGGCCACGTCGGTCCGCGTGCGACTGCTTCCCCAGCCTGGGTTCGAGTTGGAGAACTTCGTGGTTCACGATGACCGAGCCTTTGGCGAAGAACCGATGCTGCGCGCTCAGGAGGTCACGGCGTCGTTGCGTCTCCTCTCCCTGCTTCGCGGACGGTTGGAGATCGCCCGCCTGTCGCTCAGCGAGCCCAGTCTCAATCTGGTGCGCAATCGAGAATCCCACTGGAATCTGGAGAGCCTGATCGAGCGTGCGGCCAGGGTATCGGTCGCCCCCACCTCGAAGTCCAGGGCGGAAAGCCGTCCGGGCTTCCCTTACATCGAGGGCAGCCATGGGCGCATTAACTTCAAGGTGGGTCCGGAGAAGAAACCCTACGCTTTGACGGGAGCGGATTTTGCCCTGTGGCAAGAGTCGGAAAATATGTGGGGCATGCGATTTGAAGCGCATCCGGTGCGAACCGATTTCAACCTTACCGATACGGGTGTGGTGCGTGCCAACGGCTGGTGGCAAAGGGCAGCGAGTCTGCCGGGCACTCCTCTCGAGGTCAGCGCGGACTGGGAGGGTGCGCAGCTCGGTCAAGCCACCAAACTCTTCTATGGGAGCGACAAGGGCTGGAGAGGCACGCTCAAAGCTTCGCTAAACCTCATGGGGACTCCGCAGAATTCAGTCCTCGTGGTCTCGGCTTCGGCGGATGACTTCCGTCGATACGATGTCTTTGGCGGCGGCAAACTGCGTTTGGCAGCACAGTGCAACGCCCGTTTTCACGCTGCCGACAATGCTTTGTCCGACATTAGCTGCCGAGCGCCAGTGGGGGACGGTGCGCTTACGCTGCGTGGCAGCATCGCTCGTCCCTGGGCATCGCCGGCGTATGACCTGCTGTTAACCGCCGAGAACCTGCCCACACAGTCTCTCGTTGCCTTGGCCGGCCATTCTAAGTCCGGTGTGGCGGACGATCTTCAAGCGAGCGGGCAATTGGAAGGCCAGCTGCGCGGTCTGCGGAAATCGGGTATCAGCTCTTGGGAGGGCGAAGGTCACGTTTCCGAACTCCTGTTGCAATCCGGCAACAAGGAAATCGCCATCGGCGAGGTCCCGTTTGCCATCGCTTCCCCTTCCGCCATTCGAGAAGAGATCGAAACGCCAGCCTCTTTTCCGCAGACTGCGCCGCAGCCGGCTCCACTGGTGATTGGACCCATTCATCTGGCGATGGGCAGACCAGGGCCCCTGACGGTCGAAGGACGACTGGGGCGGGAAGGTTATGAGTTCATCTTCCGCGGTGACACCCAAGTCGAAAGGTTGTTCGAGACGGCTCGAATGCTCCGCTTGCCCGTGCCCCCGGTGAAGGCCCAAGGACTCGCGAAGATCGATCTCGCCCTCAGGGGGGAGTGGTGGGGGCCTGACCCACCTCATGCGGTAGGCAAGGCGCAGCTCGTCGCCATCCGCTCCCAGGTCCGCGGCTTGAACGCACCGCTCGACATTGTTTCAGCGAATCTCGCACTCGCCCCAAACAAGGTGCAGGTACAAAATCTGCTGGCTTCGGTCGCCGGCAGCGTATGGACTGGATCTCTCCTGGCGATGCGGCCGTGCAGCCTGAGCTCGGGGTGCCATGCCCGATTCGACCTTCACGTCGACGAAATTGCCATCGACCGCATGAACCAGTTGCTCAACCCTCAGATGCCCAAAAAGCCATGGTACCGGGTTCTGACTTCCCCCGCCGATTTACCGGCGCCTTTTCTCGCTACGGTCACCGCAGAAGGCAAATTGGCAGTCGACCGAATGGTGCTCGATCGGCTCGAGGCCCGGAGGATCAAAGCCAAGGCGGAGTTGAATCAGGGCAAACTCCGGCTCTCGGATCTCCAGGCAGAGGTCTTAGGAGGGCAGCACCGTGGCGAATGGAACGTGGACTTCATGGCCAAGCCTCCTCGGTATGAGGGGAGCGGAAATCTCGAAGACGTCGTGCTCGATCAGCTCGGCGAGGTGATGAACGACGGTTGGATCACCGGATCGGCAAACGCGAGTTACCAGGCGAGCATCGCCGGTCTTAGCTCCCAAGAATTGCTCGATTCGGCGACGGGCACGATCGAGCTCGACGCGTCGGCGGGTGAACTTCGACATATCGTGCTCAGCGATGGAGGTGCCCCCTTGCAAATGCGTCGCCTCACGGCTCGACTTCTCCTCGATAAGGGTACATTCGAGATCGAGGACGGCAAGCTGGACACGGCGTCGGAAATTTTCCGCATCCGCGGCACGGCATCGCTCGAGCAGATGCTGAATTTGAAACTGATACGCGGAGGCGCATCCGGATTCAACATCGTGGGACCCCTGGCTCGGCCGCACGTATCGCCGTTCGTGGCTCAGGAAACCCGGGCCGCCCTGAAGCCATGAACCAGCAGTTCGTCCTGCTGCTCTTGCTATTCCCTACTCTGACCTCCTCTCTCTCGCAGGCCGGGTCTGGTCTAGATTTGAATCCAGCCTCGAGCCTCGAACGCGAGCTCGAACATCTTAAAACCAACAGCCAACTGCGCCATCCCGATCCCACGCCCACGCTATTCACCGAGGAGGAAATCAATGCTTATCTCGCTTCCGGCAAACTCAAGCTCCCCGCCGGAGTCGAATCCGTCATTTTCCAGGCAAGCCCGGGAATCGTTACCGCAACCCTGCGTGTGGACTTTGACAAGCTGGAGGATGAGCGCATCTCCGAGATTCCGCGTTTGCTCTTGCGGCGAGCATCGATACAGCGGTGGTTGGATCTCACCGGTTGACGCTTACAGAGAGCTGATCGCGTCCCGGGCAAGGGATTATTGGGATCGGTAGCCTCGACCGCGCAGCAGTTTTCCAGGCCTT
>DASPVG010000164.1:0-7165 GCA_035622455.1 Terriglobales bacterium | reverse complement strand
CTGCAGATCGATGCCGTAGTAGCGAAACAGCGAGCGGCTGTTGAGCACCCGCACCACTGCTTGAATCTCCGCCTCGTCGAGGTAATGCATGCCGGGAAACTCGAGCGGGAGGGGTGTGGTTCGAACCGGGGTGCCTCCTTCCATCGCCAAACGCTCGAGTTCGACCGTGTCCTGCTTGGGGTATGATTTCACGTCCGCTCCTCTCGGGCTCGGTCTTGAGAGTTGTGCTGCTGAGTTTGTTCCCGAACGCCACCATCCTCAGACGCTCGGACAGCGTGCCACGGAATTATAGAGCGCCCGGCCATCGATTGCCCGCATCGAAGTCTCCGGCGCTTTCCGGGATGAGCGAGGGTGCCCGGTTCACCACCTTCGGCGGCGGATCGAGCCGGAGCCGACCGAGCCAGGACTCCCCACAATGGAGAGCATCAGGACCGACTTTCATCGGAATAAACGCGTTTACTAGTTCTATTTCCATCGCAAACCGAGGCGTTTGTCAAGTCGGTTGATCGCGAGCCGGGGACGAGCTTTGCGGCTCGCAGCCGATTGTAGTTTTCACAAAGGCAGTTCTTTCTGGTGGCCGGTTTCTAGAACCGAGAATGATGGGGAAGGCCATGAGCCGGGTTGCAGGCGAAGCGGCTATCCCCGCCGACTTCGAGCCAATCAGGAACGGCGGGCCTTGGCGGTTCTCTCGGCCTGCAGGCTCTGTAAGGCGTGGACTCTGATCTCGCCTCGCTGCAAGGCGGCGATGCCTTCGGCCGCTGCGCGTGCCGCCGATAGAGTTGTGATCGTGGGAATGCGGGAGGTCACTGCAGCGCGCCGAATCGCCTGCTCGTCAAACCAGGGCTCGAGGCCATGGGGCGTGTTGATGATGAGCTTAATGCGCTCGCCTTTGATGAGATCGACGACGTTCGGCCGGCCTTCCTTTACTTTGTAGACGCGCTCCACGGCCATGCCGGCATTCTCCAGCACATCGCCAGTGCCGGCCGTGGCCACCAGCTTGAAGCCCATGTCGGCAAATTTGCGCGCCACTTGAGCGACTTGCGGCTTGTCCTGATCGGTGACGCTGATGAAGACCGTGCCCTCGGTGGGCAGTTTCTGTCCCGCGGCGGTTTGCGCTTTAGCAAACGCCTCGCCGAAATTGTCGGCGACTCCCATCACTTCCCCGGTTGACTTCATCTCCGGACCGAGGACGGTGTCGACGCCGGGAAACTTGCTCCAGGGGAAAACCGGGGACTTGACGTAATAGCAGCGTCCGGTATCAAGATCCGAGCACTCGTCGATGAACTCGGGCAAAAACTCCCTCAGCTTCCGCCCGGTCATGAGCCGTGCCGCAATCTTAGCCATGGGCACACCCGTGGCCTTCGAGACGAAGGGAACGGTTCGCGAGGCGCGGGGGTTCACTTCGAGCACGTACACCTTGCTGCGCTCGGTTCCGTTGCTCGATTTCCCGTTGCCGCGTGGGATGGCGAACTGAATATTCATCAATCCGATGACCTTCAAAGCGCGCGCCAGTTTGAAGGTGTACTCCCGCATCTGGTCGAGCAGAGGTTCGGGAATATCCACGGCCGGGAGCACACAGGAGGAATCGCCGGAATGAATGCCGGCCTCTTCAATATGTTGCATGATTCCCCCGATTACGACGTCTTCCCCGTCGGAGAGCGCGTCCACGTCGACCTCGATGGCGTCTTCAAGGAAGTGATCGATCAGAATCGGCCGGTCGTGCGAATACTCGACCGCTTCCTTCATATAGCGCACCACGCTTTCCTCGTCATAGGCGATCACCATCGCCCGACCGCCGAGCACGTAGGATGGCCGGACCAGCACGGGATAACCGACGCGTGCCGTGCCTTCCAGGGCTTCCTCGATTGAAGCTGCCATGGCGCCAGGTGGTTGGGGAATCTCGAGCTCCTCAAGCAGTCGGTTAAAGCGTTTGCGGTCCTCGGCGAGGTCGATCGATTCGGGCGAGGTCCCGATGATATGAACACCCGCCGCCTTGAGCGGCAGGGCCAGGTTCAAAGGCGTCTGGCCGCCGAACTGGACGATCACTCCCACCGAGGCAGCCGTCGAAGCCTCGTGTTGGCACACCGAAAGCACATCCTCGAGGGTGAGCGGTTCGAAATAGAGGCGGTCGCTGGTGTCGTAGTCGGTCGAGACCGTCTCCGGATTGCAGTTGATCATGATCGTCTCATAACCGTCATCCCGCAGGGCAAAGGCCGCATGGCAGCAACAGTAGTCGAATTCGATTCCCTGCCCGATCCGGTTGGGTCCACTGCCCAGAATGATCACCTTCTTCTTCTCGGTCGGAGCGGCCTCGTCTTCTTCTTCATAGGTGGAGTACAGGTAGGGCGTGAAACTTTCGAATTCGGCGGCGCAGGTGTCCACCCGCTTATAGACCGGCTGAACGCCGTGCCTCTTGCGCAGGTGCCGGACCTTCTCCTGGCCTCGCAGCCGCCAGGCTCCGGCCAGTCTGCCGTCGGAGAAGCCGTGGCGCTTTACTTCCCGCAAGACATCGAGGGGCACCGATTCCATGGGATGCTTCTCGAGTTCCAGCTGAAGATCATTGATCTCTTTGAGCTGGTAAAGAAACCAGGGGTCGATGGAGGTCATCTTGGCGAGCTGTTTGACGGTATGGCCCTGGCGCAAAGCGTACTGCAGGTACGCCAGCCGCTCGGGGTGAGGGGTCACCAGCCGCTGGGTGAGAATCTTCGGTTCGATCTTTTGCCCACCCACTCGCTTGCCGGTATCGAGAGCCCGGACGGCCTTCATCAGGGCTTCCTTGAAGGTTCGGCCGATGGCCATGACCTCTCCGACAGATTTCATCTGCGGGCCGAGGCTTTCGTCCGCGCCGGGGAATTTTTCGAATTGCCACTTGGGGATCTTCACCACGACATAGTCGAGGGTTGGCTCAAAACAGGCGGGCGTCTTGCGGGTGATATCGTTCGTAATCTCATCGAGCGAAAAGCCCACGGCCAGCTTGGCGGCGATCTTGGCGATGGGGAAGCCGGTGGCTTTCGATGCCAGCGCGGACGATCGCGAAACCCGGGGATTCATCTCAATCACGACCATGCGTCCGGTAGTCGGACTTACCGCGAATTGAATATTGGAGCCTCCTGTCTCAACTCCAATCTCGCGAATTACCGCGATGGCTGCGTCCCGCATGGCCTGATATTCTCGGTCACTGAGCGTTTGTACCGGCGCGACCGTGATCGAATCGCCGGTATGCACCCCCATGGGATCGAAATTTTCAATCGAGCAGATGACGATGACGTTGTCTTTCAGATCCCGCATGACCTCCAGTTCGTATTCCTTCCATCCCAGCACGGACTCTTCGATCAGGGCCTCATGCACGGGAGAGAAATCGAGGCCGCGGGCCAGCACCTCCATCAATTCTTCGCGGTTGTAGGCGATGCCTCCGCCGGTACCTCCCAGGGTGAACGAGGGGCGCACGATGACCGGGAATCCAATCTTGCCGGCGAATTCCAAGCCGTCTTTGAGATTGTTCACCAGCGCTGACTTGGGAACGTCGAGGCCGATTTTCTGCATCGCATCTTTGAAAAACAACCGGTCTTCGGCTTTCTTGATGGCGGCAATATTGGCGCCGACGAGGTGAACATCGTAGTTTTCGAGGATTCCGCCGTCGGCCAGTTCGACCGCCAGATTCAGGGCCGTCTGCCCGCCCACCGTCGGCAAAAGAGCAAAACCTGCGCTCGGCGACAGCTGGCGCTCGATGGCAATGATTTTTTCCAGGTATTCGCGGGAGAGCGGCTCAATGTAAGTACGATCGGCGGACTCCGGGTCGGTCATGATGGTAGCCGGGTTCGAGTTGGCCAGCACGACTTCAAAGCCTTCCGATTTGAGCGCTTTGCAAGCCTGCGTGCCGGAATAGTCGAATTCCGCCGACTGCCCGATGATGATCGGCCCCGAGCCGATGATCAAAACTTTGGAGATGTCCGTGCGTTTGGGCATGGTCTCTCGCCTCTCGTCGTGTCCTCTTCTTGACAGCGGAGGAGGTTCACCCTTTCCACTCCTCCATCATCTTGGTGAACTCCCGGAACAGATAGTGCGAATCATGCGGGCCGGGAGAGGCTTCCGGGTGGTACTGCACGCTGAAAAGCGGCAAATTGCGATGGCGCATGCCTTCGAGGGTGCCGTCGTTCAAGTCGATATGGGTCAGCTCGACCTCGCTCTCGGGCAGCGAGTCCGGATCGACGGCGAAGTTGTGGTTGTGGGCCGTGATCTCGACTTTGCCGCTGGTCAACTGCTTCACCGGATGGTTGCCGCCATGATGGCCGAATTTTAGTTTGTAGGTCTTGCCGCCGAGAGCAATGCCCGTCAGCTGGTGGCCCAGACAAATGCCAAAGATTGGCTGGCGCCCCATCAAGCGGCGAATATTATCCACCGCATAGGTGCACGGTTCAGGATCTCCCGGACCATTGGACAGAAACACACCGTCGGGCTTGAGCGCCAGAACTTCTTCCGCCGGCGCCTGGGCCGGCACGACGGTGACTTTGCAACCTTCGCCGCGCAGCTTGCGGAGAATATTTTGTTTGATCCCATAATCGTAGGCGACCACGTGGAAGCGCGGCGGCTGGTCTTTCACCCCCACGACCGCCACCGGTTCGTGCGATCGCTCGCCGACGTCCCACACATAAGGATGTTTGGTGGTCACGACCTTCGCCAGGTCGGTTCCGTCCATCTTCGGAATGGAACGAGCTTTGGCAATCAGTTTCGGGGACTCGGTCTCCAAGGTGGAAATCACACCGCGCATCACGCCGTGGTCACGCAGGTGACGCACCAGTGCGCGCGTGTCAATGTCGGCCAGCACGGGAATCTTGAATTGCTCGAGGTATTCTTCCGCCACCTGCTGCGACCGCCAGTTCGAGCTCACGCGCGAAAACTCGCGCACAATCAGCCCTTCGATATAGGGACGGGTAGCTTCGCTGTCATCCGCGTTGGTGCCGTAGTTCCCGATTTCGGGGTTGGTCAGAACGACAATTTGCCCGGCGTAGGAGGGATCGGTGAAAATCTCCTGGTAACCGGTGAGGGAGGTGTTAAAAACGACTTCCCCGTAGCACTCACCCTTTGCTCCGTAGGCTTTGCCTGGGAAGACCCGACCGTCTTCCAGCGCAAGGATTGCCTGCATTCTGTCTCCGGCAGAGATTTTTATAAATATTAGCAGGGGACACTCGAAATCGAAAAGAAAGTTCGTCACGAATCGGAGAAAGTTTTGCTTATGGCTGCCATGGAAGAAGAGATCGCGCGCCAGTTGATGTCGGCCTATGAGACCGGCCAGATGGTTCCTCATCTTCCCTCCTCGAAACCAGGCTTCGACTTGAATTCGGCGTACCGGGTTGAAGCCATGCTCAAAGGCTGGAGGGAATCGGCTGGACACCGGGCCGTAGGCTCGAAGGTCGGATACGGCAACAAAGCCATGTGGCGCATCCTGAAGCTGGAGACCTTGGTTTGGGCCCACATGTACGACGATACTGTCTATCAGAGCCGGGACCACTCGGCCGAGCTTTCCGTTGCCCACCCCCGCTCCCTGAAGATCGAGCCCGAGATCGTTTTCGGGATCCGCCAACCGATGCCCTCCGCAGACGTCGATGCCGTGGCCGCACTCCAGGCGACCGACTGGTTGGCCATTGGGTTTGAGATCATCGATTGCCCTTTTCCGGGGTGGCAGTTTCAGCCGAGTGATTTCGTTGCCTCCTTTGGGCTGCATGCGGCCCTGGTGATCGGGGAGCGGGTATCCCTGCCATCCGAGAGGATGCCCCAGTTGGCCGATGATCTGGCGCGATTCAAAGTGCGCATGTTGCGAAACGGCGAGTTTGTCGAAGAAGGACTGGGCAGAAACGCATTGCGCAGCCCCGCCTTGTGCTTGGCGGAACTAGGGAAGGCGATGGCCAAGCGATTTCCGGATCAGCGCTGGAGCGGTGGGGAGATCGTCAGTACGGGTACCCTGACGGCCGGACACCTGACCCAGTCTGGCGATCGTTGGAAGGTGGAGGTCGAGGGCCTGGCGGTCCCGCCCTTAAGCCTGACTTTAACTTAGGCAGCTGGGAAGCCGGTCAGAGGACGGTCCTCGGGTTGCTACCGCAGGCGGCCCAATTTATCCACCGGCCAATAGCCGAACACGGCTTTCCCGTAAATGTAGCGTTCGTTGACCGGACCGAAATCGCGGCTATCGTTCGACAGCGTGCGATGATCGCCCAGCACGAAATAAGAGTCCGGCGGCACCACAAGTTCGGGATAAGAGCGCTGGTCCTCGTAAGCGCGTGGGACATAATCTTCGTCCAGGAGTTGACCGTTGACGTAAACCCGCCCGGCATCGATTTCCACATGATCCCCGGCGAGCCCCACAACCCGCTTAATGAAGCTTTTCGAGGGATCGCGCGGATAACGAAAGACCACGATGTCTCCCCGCTGGATTGGCTCCAACCGGTACACAAATTTATTTACGAAGATTCGTTCCTGGTCCTCGAGCGAAGGCATCATGCTCGTGCCTTCCACCTTGACCGGCTGATAGAGGAAGATAATGATGAAGCAGGAAATGGCGAGCGAGATGATGAGATCTCGCAGCCACACCGAGAGCACCATGGCTCGCGGACGGGAGGGCAGAGGTGGCGTATCTTCCGGGATGCGGCTGGAGGACGATTCGGTGGTTTGCTCGAGCATGTCCTCATGCCATTATACGGATGAACTCGGCGAGGTCCAATTTGTGCGTGCTCGATCCCCTCACAGGCTAGCTCCACGAAGGTTGACTCCTTTGGTCTTCACTCGTGGTCGCGGGCTACGGAGGGGGATGAATCAGGTAAAATATCCGGGCTGAGGTTTGTCTATGCTCAAACGCGGCTGCATGCTGGGCTTGGTCTTTTTGATTCCTCTCTTGGTGTCGGCGCCCTGGGCGACCTCCCAGCCGGAGGGTACCATTCCGGCGTACAATGCCGGCCCACCGCCGAAAGGAACCAAACTTCCGCCGATTTTAAGCAGGGATCAATTATGGGGCGAAAATGCTGAGAATCCTTATCAAACCCATGCTTATGAGTTGGCCGCCAAGATCCAGGCGGTGATCTACCAGCAGCCTTGCTATTGTTATTGCGACCGAATGGGACACAATAGCCTGCATAGCTGCTTCGAAAATGCCCACGGGGCGCGATGTGACATC
>DASPVG010000163.1:0-14498 GCA_035622455.1 Terriglobales bacterium | reverse complement strand
AGCACGATGTTGAACAGGGAGGTGTGCTTATGGCAACGGGAAACGATCCAATTCTCGATAGTCTCGGAATGGCTCATTTGGGAAGTCCGAAGGCGTTGCTGGGGAAGAAGGGCGGTCAAATGCTGGAAGAATTCAGGGACTTTGCTCTGCGCGGCAGTATGCTGGATATGGCGGTAGGCATCATTGTAGGAGCGGCTTTTGGGAGGGTTGTAAGTTCGTTCGTTTCCGATATCCTGATGCCTCCGATCGGTTTGATCACAGGGCATCATTCGGATTTCTCGAACAAGTTCATCAACCTATCGGGACGTGCGTACGCCACGCTAGCGGAGGCGAAAGCTGCAGGTGCGGCGACCATCAACTATGGGGTTTTCTTTACCGCTTTCTCCGACTTCTTGATTGTTGCATTTGTGGTCTTCATGCTCGTCAAGCAGGTGAACCGACTGAAAAGCGAACAGCAGGCCTCTGCCTTGACCAGAGAATGTCCCTTCTGTCTTTCCGCTGTCGCGATAAAAGCGACACGTTGCTCGCACTGTACGTCCACTTTGGCGGCAGCTTAGTCGCCCGGAAAGGCTGCACTGCGGTGGTTATGGGGAACTCTATTTGCCAGTTCATTGCGCGTGTCGCCGCTTCACTTGCTCAGCCCGGCGGCGAGCCTGTTTGCAATGAGCATGTTGTGCATCCGTTTTGTATCTCTCAACCCCACATCACCCAACCTGACCGCGCTTCTTTTATCCTCGCCACGATCTGTGCTCTCTTGTCTCTTCCGCTGATGGACTCGTTCAGAAGGGTAGCAGTGCTCAACGTTGGCAACGTTGCGCTCTTGTTGTCGTGGTTGGCAGCCCGGGCCTCACGTCAGACTCCGCAATCGGTCCACAAAACAGCGGCTCACGAGTAACTTGACGCTATCACGCGGCGGTATAATCACCATCGCCTGGAAAGCCGCGCAGGAGACCAGTGATACTCGCTCCTACAACCGGTCTTGACCGCATTTACATTTTCCTGAAAACGGTGGCTGCTGGAATCGCAATACTCGCACTTCTGGTACTCGAATTCTGGGTGCCGGGGGTCGGTAAATCCTTGTCAAGCGTCACGCGCAACGAGTGGATCGGACTGAGTGTTTTATACAGTTCCATTGTTCTGAGCATCGCCATTGCTTTGCGCTTCGATGAGATCGATCCGCGACCTAACTACACGTACGGCCCGTTCAGTGAACGGGAGTGCTATCGATTTATTATCAACCAGGTCCTGCGCTCAATCATCCGCAGGTACAAGGTAAAGCTGTCATAGCGTCGGCTTTGCTTTTTCGCCATAATCTGAAGTATGGCTCTCATTGTTTTCCTCCGCGGAGTCAATGTTGGTGGACACAAAACCTTCCGCCCGAGCATCGTCGCACGAGACCTAGGCACCTATGATGTCGTCAATGTGGGGGCCGCGGGCACATTTGTCGTTCGTAAACCAGGATCTCGAGCAAAGTTCCATACAGCATTGCTCCGCAAGCTACCGTTCAGCACGCAAGTTGTGCTGTGCGATGGCCGCGAACTTATCCGCCTAGAGAAGGTGAACCCGTTTGGGACTGACCCGTTACCCCCCGACGTAGTTCGATTCGTGAGCATCCTATCGAAAGCCGGTCGTCTCCGAGCACCACTTCCGGTCACGTTTCCCAAGGACGGGGAGTGGTTGGTACAGGTGATGGCATCCCAAGGCCGGTTCGTGTTCGGAATGTACCGTCGCCATATGAAGACGATTGCCTGTCTTGGCCAGATCGACAAGCTTTATGGCGCGCCCGTTACGACACGGAATTGGAACACGATCGTTGCGATCGTGCGCATCTTGAAGGGCCAGACGAAGACGCGATAAGCATATTCGATTGCCTTCAGAACCCTTGCGTGCAATCGGCCCAAGGTGTCACCATCAGGCCTAGGGAAGGTGGCTGGCGCTCGATCAACTCCGACACAACTGGAATTGCTCGAACTTGTGCAGCGCGGCTTCCACCTGCTGCTGATGGGCGCGGGAGGCGCCCCGGCCGATCCAGTTCCAGCGCTGCGTCAGAAGTTTTTGCTGCAACCGGTCGGTCTTGAGGTCGAGGGCGGCAACGATCCGATCCCCGATCAGGACGGGGCAAACGAAATAGCCAAATACCCGATTGTGCTTGGGAACGTAAGCTTCGAAGCGATACTCGTAATCGAAGAAGAGCCGGAGTCGCTTGCGCTGGATGATCACCGGGTCGAAGGGGGACAGGATATGAATCTGTTCCTGCGCTGGCTCGGGTATGGCATCGAGGCTCTCGGGACGAACCCAGTGCGGCGATTGGCCCGCTCCTTCCAGTTCGACAGGTATCAGCTCTTTTTGACGGACTCGCGACTCGACCAGACGCCTCATCGCTGGTTTCCGTGGAGCGTCCTGATAACAGATCGATTCCACACTCACGATCCCCTGCGATTCGAGAGCACGATCTAGCAGGTAGTTCAAAGTTTCGCCTTCAGCCGCTGCGCGTGGCAGACGGTGCCAACCGAAATGGCGAGTCATGAGCTCATACGTTTTCAGCATTCCGACCCGCTGACTAATCGTCACCAAGCCCTTGTAGAAGGCCAGCTCCAGAACGCGCTTGGAAGGCTTGCGGCTGGCCCAGGCGTAGTCTTTTTCCACCGGCTCGTCCTCGATGTCGCGGATGGTGAGTGCGCCATGTCTGCGGATGCGTGACAGGACTCTGCGCAAGTCACCATTTGAAACCTTGCCGAACCAGAAGTTGCGACGCTGCCAATCCTGGCGCATATGGCGCACATAAAATCGCAGGCTCTCCGTCGGCAGGTACGATAGGGCGTGCGTCCAGTACTCGAAAACGGTCTTGTCGATGCTCTGTGCCTGATGCAGATGCTCGCGCCGATACGTAGGGATGCGCGTGTAGAGGACGTGGTGATGGCTGCGCTCGATGACGTAGATGGGGTCAATCTGCAGGTAGCCCAGGTGCGCCACAGCTGCCGGCGTGGCCTTGGGGCCCGAGCCGAAGGGTTCGGTGGTGTCGAGGCGCTGGGCATGCAGCCAGATTCGACGGGCCTGGACCCGGGTGAGTTGGATCAGCGGATTCTTCAATCGAGGTCTCGGGTGACGAAAAGAATTTTTTCATAATACCGCAATGTCGTGAGCACGGAAAAAACAGAGCGAAATGGTTATCGCAGCTGCAACCAACCCGGCAAGACTTCAGAGTATTTTGCCCCATGGCCTAGGCAACAGTCCCTGATGCCTGGAAACCACGCCGTTTAACGGTGGTGATTAGTCGGTACATGCAATCCCCCGGTTGCCGATCCATCACTGTATTGGCAGTGCATTGGCAATATTGCGCCAACCACCGTGCCGGCCAAATTTCTGCCCGTGCCGGCTCTTTGCGACCGCCAAGACTTCGGCCAGCACGCTCGCTTTCGCCATCGACGGCTCCGGAGCTCTGACCTCGATCGCACCGTTCAAGGAGGCACTTCCGGCGGTCTCGTCAGCGTCCATGCGCAAAAAGCTGGTAACTGTGAGCTCGGTAAGGCTGGGTGCAGCGCGAGTGACCACCCTATTTCTGCGGAAAACTCGCCTGATCGGCGGGCGGTTGGCTGCGGGGTGGCGAATGGCCCGGCCATTTTGCAATCGTCTCCACGGCCGAACGATAGCCAATCTCCACGAGCTCGTCCAGGGAATGCCAATCGAGCAGCTTGTGTCCGGCCACGGGAGGCTCGAATACGAGGTCGGCAGTCTGCTCGCCCTGGCCCACGCTCGGAGTCACCCGGGGCAATGACGCGGCGCTCATAAGGATTCCGGCGATGCTGGGCACGCGAATCGGCGTTGCGAACGGGTTGAGGCGGCTGAGGAGTACCCGCCACGGAGAAGGAAAATCTCGATATTCCCGGTCGAGTTCCAGTCTCTCCGGTGGTGAGACACTCGAGGCAAAAACCGATCCCCGACCCAAGCTCCGCATCACATCCACTGGCAAAACATTCAGCAGGCCGCCATCTACCAGGATTTCCCGACCGTGGAAAACTGGCGGCCCAAGTCCCGGGATGGCCATGCTGGCCGCCACCCACTTTCGAAAGCGGCCGGAAGAGTGCACGACGGAGTCACCGCTCGTCAGGTTGGTGGATACGCAGAAATATGGAAGCAGCGCATCCTCGATGCGCCGGTCGCCAAACAGTGTGTCGAGCATCCGAATATAGCGCCGGCCGCGCAGCAACGCCATCATCGGGAGGGTGAAGTCGTTGAGCGAGCCGGCCTCGACCAAGAGCCGTCGGCTCTCCGACTGCATGCGGGCGCTATCCCAGCCGAGGGCGAGTTGGCCCGCAATGATGGCGCCGATGCTCGTGCCTCCAACACGATCAATCGCAATGCCAGCTTCCTCGAGCGCACGGATCACACCGATGTGCGCCAGGCCCCGTGCGCCACCTCCGCCGAGCACCAGACCGACAGCTTGTCCCGTGAGCATTCGGGCCAGGCGCTCGTAATCCAGTCGCCGCCGGAGATCGAGATGATGGTGGCTGCTGACCGCAATCGAGGCAAGCCATTGCGCAGTGTTACCGGGCATTCTCTGCGCGCCATCGTAAAGGAGAACCAGTTCCTTCCGAACCCTTCCCGCCTGTGGTCCACGAACGAGCTCCATGAGTTGGGGCTCCAACCGCGGAGTGGCCCCGGCTGCGAGGATCAATACCACGTCAGCCTGCCGGACACAGAGGCGCGTCCACGGCGATGCATGGGGATCAGCCGAATACACCAGGTAGTCGTGTTGCCTTTCAAGTTCGTGTAGCCAGCAGGTCAGCTCGCCGTTTTCCGAGATGGAAGACTGCGCCCATTGCCCCCGGTACTCGCTCGGAATTTGCCCGGAATCGACGGAGCACACGCGTCGCCCTGGCGAGAGTGCGCGCGCCAGACCGGCAACGAAATCCGCGGTTGGGATCTCGGGACTCGAGGGCACGACGGCGAATACCAATGGCTGGTTCTCGGCAGCCGGATGAATGGTTCGGCGATAACGAGCGATGATCAGCCGCGTTAGATCGAACATCACGCCCGACTGCTTGGCCATCAGGAGTTCGAATCCCCTCCTCGTGAGTTTGATCAGTTCGGTATCGCGGACCGCACCTACCGTGGCCGCCCGCGTTTCGCCGGTCAGGAGGGCCATCTCGCCCACCGTCTCGCCACGCCCGATGTCCCCCAGGAGGTGATCCTGAGCCTGTCCATCCGGCAACAGCGCTCTCAGTCGACCAAACCGCACCACATAGAGCGCATCACCGGGATCACCGGCTTCAAAGAGAATTTCGCCGGCCTTCAGCCGCACCAAGGAGACCTCGGTGCGGAGATCACTGAGATCCTTGTCCGCAAGCGACGGCGAGAGCAACGACGTGACCAGCTTTCTCCCACGTTCGGCTGTGTCGGCCTCGGACGAGGTGGTCCTCGAGGTTCGCTGGTCGCAAGCCGACTCGGCATCCTTTTTATTTTCGTTTTCGAAAGGCGGGTTCAGGTTCTGACTCAGAGCCCACTCGACAAGGAGCATCTTGAAAATCTTGATCTCCTCGCCTTCTGCTACTCCTCCAGGATCGGGTTCGCGGTTCTGGCGGTGTCCCTCGAAAGACGCGGAACCCCGGAGCGCGGAGGCCTCCGATTCGTTATTTGGAACACCGGGCTGCATGGGATTCTCCCCAATCTCGAACCGAGACGCAGCCTGCCTGCGTTTCGTTTGCATCGGCTGCGTATTTCTCCCCGTAACTGACTTGCGGCCGAGCACCGGCACTGGCGATCGGCCTCGATGCTGTTTTCTGTCGCAACATTACCCGCATCGGCATCCCGTTCTTAGGCAGCAAGAACATGCGCGCCGATGGTTCCGGCTCAAAACCGGCTTCGAGTTCAAAATGAGCCGCTCGCACAAACGTGGCCAGCATGATGGTCGCCTCAAGCATGGCGAAGGAGGCGCCGATACAGATGCGTGGGCCCGCCCCAAAGGGCATGTATTGATAGCGCGTCGGCTTTGACGGGTTATCCGGGGAAAAGCGATTGGGATCGAAACGATCCGGATCCTCCCAAAAGCTCCGGTGACGATGGATGGCATAAATCGGGATGAACCCGACGGTGCCCTTCGGAACCGTCAGACCGTCGAATTCGACATCCTCGACAATATCGCGGACGATCACCGGTGCCGTGGGAAAGAGGCGCAACGATTCCTTCAAGACCTGCTGGACCGTAACTAGCTGGCTGACGTGCCCGGAGCTGACCGGCCCCTCTCCGACCACCCGCTGGACCTCCTCGAGCATCCGCGCTTCCCATTCCGGACTTCGGGCAATCAGGTACAGCGTCCAGGTCAACGCGAACGCCGTCGTATCAAAGCCTGCGATCAGGAAGGACAGAATGTTGTCCACCAGCAACTCGTTGGACATGCTCTGCCCGGTTTCAGCATCGGATGCCCGAAGCAAACGGGCCAGGAGATCATCGCCGCCGGCGGCCTCGTTTCGCCGCATTTTCACCAACTCGGCCACCGCCGCCCGTAGGCGGGTTTCATGGGCGCGCATGGCATTTCCGCCGGGGCGTGGCAACCAATGGGGAAGGCCCAGCAGCCGGTAGATTACCCACCAGTTCGCCCCGCGGTAATAACCCGCATGTCCCTCCTCGATGGCCCGCAACATGGGCTCGGCGCCGCCCGCCAACATCGTGTTGGAGATGACGTGAAAAGCTGCGCGCAGCATGTCCCGGTTCAGGCTATGCACCGTTCCGTTCTCGGCTGCGCCCCATTTTCGAACCGTCGCTTCCGCCGCCGCGCTCATGATCGGGCCATATTCGAGAAGCGAATCGTGATGAAATAAGGGTGTGGCCGCCCCACGCTGCCACCGCCACTCCCTCCCCTCAACCGAGATCATGGCATTGCCGAACATCGGCTTGAGCACATCAACCTGGAGCCCGCCTTTGGGAAACTCGGAGTGACGGCTGAGCAGCAACGTTTTCACCAGTTCGGGACCGGTGAAGAAGGCGATGCGCGGCGGTCCGGGTGCGATCACGAGCGGTTCCCGGTAAGCTTGCTCGGGGATAATCTCCAGATTGTTCCTGAGCACCTTGATGAGGTTCCAGGGAAACCTCAGGGGATTGCGGGACGGCTTGACCACGGGCGGGTAAAACGGCGTGGCGGACGGGACCGACGTAGGCATGGGCACAGAAGCTCCTTACCGCGAAACCTGCATCATCGGCAGAACTTTTTCGCTCAACCTCTTGAGAGGTCTTCTCTCCTTGGAGACACGATCGTAGATCCGCTCGTAATCTTCCCATTCGGTTTTCATGATTCGATCGAGAATGCGTGTCCCCAGTCCGTAATTCCCGGTGTATCTCGAATGGTGCATCGAGTGGTAGGTGGTACTGGTGATCACCTTCCCCAGCCAACGGTTGAAATGCCGCGACTTGAGCTCGAAGTTGGCGTGGCTGAATGAATTGATGACCAAATACCCGACGTACCAGGTGGCGATCCCAAAAAAATTCAGGCCTACCCGGCGATCGAGGAGCGCCAAGGGACCGAGGAACCCCAGGTCGAAAATGAGTTTCTCGGAAAACGAAAAGGAAATCGCAGTCAGCCAGCTGTTCAGGTGGCTCTTGTGATGCTCGCGATGAATCCAGTGGAGCGGGCGCAAATGAAACGCCCGGTGCGAGAGGTAATGCCAAATCTCGGCCCACATGGTCGCTGCCGCCAGAGAACCGGCGAATGACAACCAGCTCATGCGCTCAAAGAAACCAAGGTACAGCAGAGCCGTCAACAGCACAGCGTGAATCGGGGTATGCAGCGAGTTCTTCAGCTCCCTTCGGATTTGATCGCGGCCAATCGGCAAGTCGTAAATAATCCGCTCACAGATGCTCCACTGACGAGTGACGGCCAGGTACCAGAACAACGCCATGGCGTGGCCCAGGGTGGCGATCATCAGCAGGACAAGTATTTCCGGTCCGCTAATCCGCGTCATGATTTCCTTCCCTGAACGCGCCGCGGCACCGGGCGGGTTTTGCGCCCGCCCTCGATCAGTTTGAACAGCTGCGCTCTCACGAACATCCCGAAATAATCGCCGCGCTCGTTGCTCAACCGCTTTCCGTGCTTCACGACGTTCAGCAACATGGGATAAGAAGGTCCGTTCTCCTGATGCAGGAACGCATCTCCGACGCGAGTGAAACCAATCGCTCTGTAATATGGCAGGAGTGCCGGCACGCAATCGATGTAGGCTTCTTTGATCGAGTGGCGCATGCCATAGCGGGCAACGGCGGAAATCAGCGCCAGCGAGGTGGGGCCGCCCCGCTTCGATTTCTTGACAATGAATTTTGTGCAGACTCCGGTGCCCTGGGGGTGGTACTTCGATGCCCTCATACCGTAGAGATCCTCGAGAACACCGAGCGGGCCTTCCGAGGACAGATTCACCCGCACGGTCCCGATCGTCTCTCCCTTCTCGACAGCGAGGAACGTATGACCGGTTTGGTCGAGAGTGTCGGTGATGATCTTCTTCGCGTGATCGGCATAAGGTGACTGACGTTGCAGCTCTTCGCAGTACACGCTATATCGCAGGCGTTGTGCGCTTTCGAGCATCTCCTTGTTCAGGCACAGCAAGACCTCAATGCCCGTAGTGGAGCTCGAAGCGGTCGGATCGAACACCAGGTTATCGCTCGTTCTCGCATCGGCAATCAGGGCGAGCTGGCGCAACACATGCGCCGCTAGCGCAGGCTGCTGATCCTCCAGGCGGGCAAGCGTCGATCGGTCGAGGACAAGGGCGAAGGTCGGTGTCCTGGCGCTCACGGTTGCGGTGGCAGACGAACCGCGCAAGAAGCCGATCTCGCCGATTGGCGACCCTGAGTCGGCAACGACAAGTTCCTCTCTGCCCTTCGTTTGGCGGTGGACCGCGACCGAACCCTCGATGAGCAGGTACATGTCCGTATAGTGCTGTCCCTGGTGGCGGAGGATATCCCCGGGCTCGAAGTGCACGGCTCGACAGAGCCAGTCGAGCGACTTTGTGTCGATCAAAGCTTCTGTCACGGAATTAACCTCCGGGTGAACTCTTCGTCGTCCTTACTTCATGAAGCGGAAACAGAGGGCAAAGCGCCTCAGACGGATAAGGAGACCGGGACGCCCGTGCGGCCGCATTCGGGCTGCCCAGCCCCCCCTCACCGAAGCTCTCCGACGCCCGCCCTTCCATTGCTCTTGAACTTCACGACGTGTCCCTGGAAGACGAAAACTTCGCCGTTGCGGCTGGCGACCGACGCGGGTCAGCTTTCCTTCAAACGGGCAACAACGGCTGCGGCCGTTTGCCGAACTAGAGAAGGATTCTAGCAGAAGAGGATTTGTCAGCCACCCCGAAAAGCCGCTCTAAACCTGGGTGTTAGGCCGCTTGAACCCTTGCCGGCTTCCTCTTAAACTTGAGTTGGATGCACACCCATGTCAGCCATGGTGTAGGCGAACGAACCTCGAAAGTGTTGCAGATTTCTGTGCTCGTGACGCTGGCTTACATCGTCCTGCTGGTTGTGGCTGGGATCCGCGCCCATTCTCTGGCGCTGCTGTCAGAAGCCGGGCACAATCTGGCTGATCTTCTCGCCCTGCTGCTCTCTCTTGTGGCCGTTTACTTACATGCTCGGCCGCCAAGTGCCACGAAAACCTATGGTTGGCACCGTGCCGGTGTCCTGGCCGCCTTGCTCAATGCGGGCTCCCTGGTTGCGGTCTCTTTTCTCATCTTTTATGAAGCCTTGCGGCGGTTCCAGGATCCCCGGCTGGTGCATGCCACCACCATGATCTGGGTGGCGGCTGCCGGCATGCTCATGAACGGCGTCATTGCCGTGCTTCTCTATCGATCGGGGCGGGATGTGAACATTCGCAGCGCCTTCTTGCATGAGATCGGCGACACGGTCTCAACCGCGGCGGTGCTGGTTGGCGGTTGGGCGATCCTGGCCACCGGGCAGTACTGGATTGACTCCGCCCTTTCGTTCGGCATTGGGGCCATGATTTTATGGTCGGGATTTGGAATCGTGCGGGAGACCTTGAATATTCTGCTCGAGGGCACTCCGCGAGGCATCGAGCTGCATCTGGTCGAAACCGCCATTCGCGGGGTCGAAGGAGTCAACGACGTTCATGATCTGCATGTCTGGAGCATCGGCTCAGAAACCGCGGCTCTTTCTTGTCATATCTCGATTGCCGACATCCCGCCCTCGGCCAGCGGACGCATCCTGCTGGCGGTGAAGCAATGCCTGCGCGTCCAGTTCCATATTGATCACACCACCATTCAATTTGAGCATGTGCTCTGCGACGGTGCCCAGGGATGTGTGATACCCGGAAATGAAGCCCAGCACGAGCACAAGCATTAGCGCTTGCCCCCCTGGAAGATGCCGGATTAGTTTCCTTCCTGCTTCTCGTAGATCTGCTTTGCCCGTTCCAGGGTATCGGCCTCCTCTGCCAGTTTGTCTGGCCGCAGACGCACAATTCTGGGAAACCGCAAGGCGTATCCGCTCGAGTGTCGGTCGGAGCGCATCACGTTGTTGAATGCGACCTCCAGCACGATTTTCGGCTCGACCACGAGAAGGAAGCCCCGATCTTCGAGCGTATGTTCCAAGAACCATTGCGTCATTTGGGCAATCTCGACGTCGCTGAGCCCGGAATAAGCTTTGCCAATGTTGACCAGCGTCTCTCCGTCCCAGACCGCAAAGGTGTAATCGCTCAACACTCCGATCCGTTTCCCATGGCCGTATTCGACGGCCGTAACCACGACGTCGAGGGTGGCGAGCTCCCGCTTGAACTTCAACCAGGATTTCCCCCGGCTTCCCGGCGTGTACCGTGATGCAGGATTTTTGATCATCAAACCTTCGTTGCCGCGGGCCTGGGCAGCCGCGAACAATTGCTCGAGTTCCTGGGGCGAAGAAGTGCGGAACACCGGCGAGCGCACCACCTGAGCCGGGCTCGCATTGTCGCCCGTCTCAAGTGCCAGCATCAGCTGAGGCGCATGGGTTTGGGATCTAGCAGGAACTGTTTCGGCTAGCAAGGCATTCAAAATCTTCGCTCTCTCGGAAAGAGAGCGATCGATCAGCAGTTCGCCTGCCGCATACAGCACATCAAACACGAGATAGCCGACCGGAACTTGCCGCAGCATCGGTTCGCTGACCGCCTTGCGGCCGAGCCGCTGCTGCAAAGTACTGAAGGGAAGCGCACGCCCGGGCTCGTTCCCTTCGGCCGCCGACGGACTCCAGGCCACAATCTCTCCATCCAGAATGGCTTCTTGGGGCAGCCCAGCAAGCGCATCCTGCAAATCAGGAAATGACTTGCTGATGTCATCCCGCGCCCGCGAATAGATGCGCACCTCGGCGGCCGAACAGTGAGCCTGGGCGCGGATGCCATCGTACTTGTCTTCCACCCAGGCGTTTTCAAAGTAGCTGAGCGCCTCCTCGGCCGACGCCGCAGGGGTTGCAAGCATGAAGCCCAGAGGGTGAAACAGACGCATCCTGGCTTCCGACAGTTTGCCGGTGGCTGCCAGCTGGAGGGTACCGGCGAGATCACCGAGCAGCATGTTGGCCCGCTCGACCTGCTCGAGAGTAATGCCGTAGGCCTTGGCAACCGCCTCCTCCACCAAGCCTTCCTTCACCCCGATGCGGAGATCGCCGGTAATAATCTTGATGATGTACTTGGCCTCGAGAGGAGTGGCTTCGGAAAGGAGTTTTCGAACCAGATCGGTTTTTGCTGCGGTTCCGCGTGCGGCCGCAATCTGACGAAAACGATTCTGGACCTTGATCGCGCTCAACTCGCTTGTGGCTTCCCCATCGCTTGGGTCGCTCCCTGCGACCCCGAACCGCTGTTGAGCTCGAGGCGAACCAACCCTGGTCCCATCGTCGATCGGCAATACTTGTTCGGCCACCGCACCGAGGTCACCCCAACGCCGATAGGCGGCGGCCAACTCCTGGTCGGTTTTACCGGAAAGATCTTTCAGCAGGCGCCACAACAGGGTGCCTCCCACTTGCAATCTGGCTTCATCCCACGCAGGAAACGGCCGGCCGGAGAGAAAAAGGGTGGAAACGGCAGCCTCGTCAGGGGTGGCAGCGTGAAAGTAATCCGCCATGATGGCGATCTTCGTGAGTTTCTTGGTTGTGGCTGCGATCTGCTCGCAGGCTTCGGCAAGTCTCTTCATACCCCTGAAAGTAATGGCGAACCTACGTAGGTGTGCGACCCACCTCTATCCTACTGCTCGACGGTATGCGATACTTAGTAAGGTTCCTGCGACCCGGGAAATCATCGAATAGGTATGCGATTCAGTCTGCGCTATTGGCGAACGTGGTGGCGCTTCCTGGCGGCCGTGCAGCTCCTACCGGCGCTCGAAGGAGGAGAAGAGACCCTGGTTGGCGGGCAGGCCGTGCTCGAAGGCGTGATGATGCGGTCACCGCATGCCTGGGCGATTGCCTGTCGCAAACCCTCCGGAGAGGTGGCAATTCACAGCGAGCCGCTCGAGCGGTTGTCGGAGAAGCACCGCTGGATGGGTTGGCCGGTCATTCGTGGCGTGATCACCCTGGGTCATGCCATGAGCCTGGGATTTCGCGCCCTCAAGTTTTCTGCCAACGTGGCTCTCGAACAGCTCGAGCCTGCCCCCCACCCTGCCGACAACCAAAAGAAAAAGCTGGAGATCAGCGGTTGGGTGGCAACGCTCAACGTCATATTCTCGCTGGGATTCTTCGTTTTCATGTACAAATACCTGCCCCTGGTGGCCGCGACCGAGCTGAAGCAAATCAACCCGGCGCTCAGCGGACAAATCATGTTCAACCTGGTCGATGGCGTCATACGCCTGGTGCTGTTTTTGCTCTTCATCTGGGCGACCTCGTTGTGGCCGGATATTCGTCGCGTGTATGAGTATCACGGGGCGGAGCACAAAACCGTCTTCGCCTTTGAAAACGGCGACCCCCTCGACGCGGCGTCGGTACAGAAGTATTCCACCTATCATCCGCGCTGCGGTACCAGTTTCCTCATGACCGTCATGATCATTTCGATCATGGTTTACATGCTGTTTCCCGTGACCACCTTCTGGGCGCGGTTCGCCTTGCGCCTCGCTCTTTTGCCGCTGATCACCGGGATGTCCTATGAGGTCATTCGCTTTGCCGCCAAGCACCGGGGATCGCTCTTCGCTCTTATGACCGCACCCGGGTTGTGGTTGCAGCGAATTACCACCCGGCCGCCCGCTGACCCGCAGGCGGAGTGTGCGATTCAGGCCTTAGATCAGGCCATGTCGGTGGAGAAGCAGCGCGGTGGCGAATTGGTGATCGCCTAGCAGAGAAACCGGTGGGTCGTGTGTCGGTAACCCCCTTCTGCCTCGGAGGGGAAACTCATAGACAGTTCGAGCCCCGAACCGAGAGAGCGGTTCAGTCTCGGACCGACCCACCACCTGCAGCGCAAAGTTAAGCGATACAACAATGTTTGAACGCCTTGAGCAAATCGAAGCCCGTTACGAAGAGCTGACCCGTGCACTCGCCTCGCCGGAAATCGTGCAAGATTCAGCCAAATACCAAAAGACCGCCAAGGCACACAGCGAGATTGCCCCGGTGGTTGAGAGGTACCGGGAATATAAGGATCTGAGGCGTGGGATTGCCGACAGCCGGGCGCTTCTAGTCCATGAAAAAGATGCGGACATGCGCGCTTACGCGCAAGAGGAGCTGGATAAGCTCGAAGCAAGGGTGCGTACGGTCGAAGACGAATTGAAGATTTTGCTCTTGCCAAAGGATCCGAACGACGAGAAAAACGTGATTCTCGAAATTCGTGCGGGCACCGGGGGTGATGAGGCCACCCTGTTCGCGGCGGAGCTGTTCCGCATGTATACGCGATATGCGGAAACGAAAGGCTGGAAGCTAGAAGTGGTCTCGACCTCCGAATCCCCGGTGGGCGGGCTAAAGGAAGTCATCGCCACGATTCAGGGAGAACGAGTCTACTCACGTCTGAAGTATGAGAGCGGAGTGCACCGGGTGCAACGGGTCCCCCAGACCGAACAGCAGGGTCGCATTCACACCTCGGCGGTGACCGTGGCGGTCTTGCCGGAGGCGGAAGAGGTCGATGTGAAGATTGATCCCAAGGATCTGCGCATTGACACATTCTGCTCGTCGGGGCCGGGCGGTCAGTCGGTCAATACCACTTACTCCGCGGTGCGGATCACCCATATTCCCACGAACACCGTGGTGAGTTGCCAGGACGAGAAGTCGCAGATCAAGAATCGCGAAAAAGCCATGCGCGTGCTGCGCTCCCGGCTTTATGAGATGGAGCTCGAGAAGCAGCAGGAAGCCCTCGCCAAAGAGCGCCGGGCCATGGTCGGTACGGGCGATCGCAGCGAAAAAATCCGCACCTACAATTTTCCCCAAAACCGGGTGACGGATCATCGCATCTCGTTGACTATCCATCGACTGCCGGAAGTCATGGACGGGAGGCTCCAGGAGTTGATCGAAGCCTTGGTCACCCATTTCCAAGCCGAGAAGCTCAAGCAGGAAACCGCCAACGCAGTCTAACCAGCCTGTCG
>DASPVG010000162.1:0-18329 GCA_035622455.1 Terriglobales bacterium | reverse complement strand
GCGCTTACCTTGTATACGACTCCGGTGGTTTATCTGTGGTTTGACCGGCTGGCGAAGAGATTTGAACGATTTGCTCTCATTCACCGCGTCGAGGAGCCGGCCGCCGGGGATTAATCGGCCGTGAACCTTGCGCATAAAACTCCAGTCTGGCCTCTGCGTCAGTCGGAGCCCGGCAAGTCCCTGGTTTGAGGTCGGACCTTTCAAAGCCGCGGTTGGTGCAAGCCCGCCGGTTGTCAAAGCGCGGGAAACGGTGCCTATTCTCCGTCCGTTCGCAGTTCCAATATGTCTAATCCTCATGCTACAGTCAAAACAGGGGCTTAACCGGTGAACATCTCCGCCCCATTTATCAAACGGCCGATCGGGACGTCCCTACTGACTCTCGCCCTGCTCATGTCAGGTGCACTGGCGTTTACCTTTTTGCCGGTTGCTCCCCTGCCCCAGGTGGAGTTCCCGGTCATTCAGGTTTCCGCCAGTCTTCCCGGGGCGAGTCCGGAGACCATGGCGACCGCCGTTGCCACTCCCCTCGAGCGTCAGTTCGGACGGATCGCAGGTGTCAATCAAATGACATCGGTGAGCCAGCTCGGCTCGACCGGCATCGTGTTGCAGTTTGACCTGAACCGCAACATCGACGCGGCCGCGCGCGACGTTCAGGCGGCCATCAACGCGGCTCGCAGCCAGCTCCCGTCCTATTTACCGGGCAATCCCTGGTACCGCAAAGTCAATCCCGCGGACGCGCCCATTCTCATCATGTCGATGACGTCCGACAGCGTCACTCTGCCGGACATCTATGATCAGGCGAATTCCATTCTGTCGCAGAAGCTCGCGCAGGTGAATGGTGTGGGACAGGTCTACGTTGGCGGAGGCGCCAACCCCGCCGTGCGCGCCGAAATCAACCCGGCCATGCTCAATAACTATGGCATCGGTCTCGATGCGGTGCGCACCGCCCTGGGTGCGGCCAATGCCAATCGCCCCAAAGGCGAAGTGTCCAATGGGAGCAATGCCTGGACGGTACACGATAACGATCAGATCACCCGGGCGGACCAGTATCGCCCACTCATCGTTGCCTATAACAAGCAGAACGGCGCGGGGGTGCGGTTGGGCGATGTTGCCGACGTCGAGGATTCGGTCGAAGACGCGCACATCTTTGGTCTGTCCAATGGGAAGCCGGCGGTGATCCTGATTGTGTTTCGCCAGCCCGGGGCGAACATCATCCAGACCGTGGATAACGTACTCGCGATCCTGCCGCAGTTGCAGGCATCGATTTCCCCGGCCATCAAACTAGCCGTGGTATCGGACCGAACCACAACCGTGCGTGCGTCGCTGCACGACATCGAAATCACCCTGGGCATTTCCGTCCTGCTGGTAATTTTGGTGGTGTTCGTCTTCTTGCGCACCGTACGAGCCACCATCATTCCCAGCATCGCCGTACCGCTCTCCCTGATTGGCACGTTTGGAATCATGTATCTGCTGGGATACAGCCTCAATAATCTGTCGCTCATGGCTCTGGCCATTTCGACTGGTTTTGTGGTGGACGACGCGATCGTGGTGCTCGAGAACATCACCCGTTATCTCGAAAAGGGCAAGGGGCCGGTCGAAGCAGCATTTCTTGGCGCGCGGGAGATCGGGTTCACGGTGTTATCCATGAGCACGTCTCTGGTGGCGGTATTCATTCCGATCCTGATGATGGGCGGGATTGTCGGGCGCTTCTTCCGCGAATTTGCGGTGACGCTGAGCGCGGCCATTGCCGTGTCTCTGGTTATTTCGCTCACCACCACGCCCACGATGTGCGCGCAGCTGCTGAAGTCACTCGGAGAAGAAACCCACGGGCGAGCATACAAGGCCAGCCAAAAGGTATTTGATGCGATCCTCGAAGCCTACCGGGTTAGCTTGGGCTGGGTGCTGCGCCATCAATTCGCGGTTCTCGTCATCACGATGGCCACGGCCGTCTTAAGCGTACACCTGTTCCAAGAGGCTCCCAAGGGCTTCTTCCCCCAGCAGGATACGGGTCGAATCCAGGGCTCGGTGCAAGCCGCGCAGGATATTTCCTTTAACGCGATGAAGCGTAAGATGCGTCGTTATGTTGAAATCGGCATGCATGACCCCAATGTCTCGACCATGATCGGCTTCTGTGGCGGCACCACTGCGATGAACCAAGGCCGCATGTACATCACCTTGAAGCCCTTGCGCGAAAGAAAATTGACTGCCGACCAGGTCATCGAGGAACTTGCCCGCAAGTTTTCCGAGGTCCCCGGCGCTACCCTCTACATGCAGGCCCAGCAGGATTTGAATATCGGTGGGCGTCTCAGCCAGGCGCAATACCAGTACACCCTGCAGGGGGAAGACCTAAGTGAATTGAACGAGTGGGCGCCGCAGCTCTTACAGAAGCTGCGCAAACTCCCGCAACTCCAGCAGGTCAACACCGATCAGCAGGACAAAGGACTGGCGGCCAACGTGATCATCGATCGTGACACCGCAGCCAGACTGGGCGTTTCCGCGCAAGACATCGACTCGGTGCTTTACGACGCTTTTGGCCAAAGGCAGGTGTCGACGATTTACGAGCCGCTCAACCAATATCACGTGGTGATGGAAGTTGCACCGGAATTTCAACAGAGCCCGGAGACACTCGAAACCACCTACGTGAACTCCTCCAACGGAAACATGGTGCCGCTCTCCTCGTTCGCGCACTTCGGACCCGCCAACACCTCCCTGGCGGTGAACCACCAGGGGCAGTGGCCAGCCGTGACCATCTCCTTCAATCTGGCGCCCGGGGTCTCGCTGGGACAAGCCACCCGCCTGATTGAGAATGCGCAACACTCCATCCGATTCCCCGCCACTATTCATGCCAGCTTCCAGGGCACGGCGGCGGCCTTCAAGGAGTCGCTGGCCGATGAGCCTGTCCTGATTATGGCCGCGCTGCTAGCGGTTTATATCGTCCTTGGGATTCTTTACGAGAGCTATATCCATCCCGTCACAATTCTCTCCACCATCCCCTCGGCCGGCGTAGGCGCGCTGCTGGCGCTGAAATTGACGCACAATGAGCTCAACGTCATTGGACTGATTGGAATCATCCTGCTGATTGGCTTGGTGAAGAAGAATGCGATCATGATGATCGATTTCGCACTCGATGCGGAACGGCGCGAAGGGCGCTCGCCCCACGATGCCATTTACGAAGCCTGCCTGCTGCGCTTTCGCCCCATCATGATGACCACGGCGGCCGCGCTGCTCGGGGCCCTGCCCCTGGCCCTCGGGACCGGAACCGGCTCTGAGTTACGCCGGCCCCTGGGCTTGACTATCATCGGGGGACTGATTGTCAGCCAGGCACTTACCTTGTTCACCACGCCCGTCGTTTACCTTTATATGGATCGGCTTCGATGGCGCCGTAGCCCGAAGAAGAGCGAACTCACAAGGCCGGTTTCTCCTGCAGCCAGTCATGCCGACTAGAACCTGTCTGACTCGGGTGACCTGCTTCGTTACCGGTCGCCTCGATTCGATCAGCTGGTGCTGAGCATAGGCGGGCGAGAACCCGCGGTTAGCCTTCCCGAAGCAGCTTCTAATCTCTACCGCTCGCCTGCTGGCTCTTTTCGCCCAGCGTGAAGTGCACATCCGACGTCTCGCCAGGGGAAACCGTGACTGACTTGCTCCAGACGATGGGATCGGAGAAAACCGGCCGCTTCATGCGCTCCTGGGTTGCCAGGTCGTAGACTGGGGATTCGTTTACGACCTTCCAGCCCTCATGCCAGGCCACCATTTCGTATTGGCCCGGAGGCACTTCGGTCAGCACAAAATGGCCCTCGTCGTCCGTAACCGCGTAGTAGGGATTGGACGCCACCATGATTTCCCCGTTCATCCAAACGTGTCCGGCGTTGCAACGCATGTTGACGACTCCTGCTCGCGGCATCGGACGGCTGATCCGCTGGCCTTGGGAGGTAAAGGGAAGGTTGTATTCTGCGTTACCCCACATGTAGACGGTGTGCAGCAAGGGATCGCTGTTCTGCACGGTGAGATCTGCCTCGATCGGCACCAGCAGAATATGCGGCTCATAGCGGCAGGTCTTCTGATTGAGAAATTGCCGGTCATGGGGCAAATCCATGGGTTTTCCAGCCGTAATGTCCTTGAGGAAGACCACTGTATTGGCTACTCCGCCACTGGGCGAAACAATGAGTCGCTCTAGATCTCTGCGCTTCTGGCCTGAGGGGTCACAGATCTGCGGGTCCTTGTTGATCTCCCATGTCGCCAGATGCGGCAGCGGGCCTTCCCACTTCACCGTTCCCTTTATCGTCCCACCGTTTTTTACGGAAATAACCTGATAGGCGGATTGCGCGGCACAGATCTGCGCCGTCACAGCCACGGCTAACGGCACGAGCCAATTGGAAATCCTCTTCATAAATTCACCTAAGACACCGATGTGACCGTCTCGGCGAGAAAGCACCTTCGGGTCTTGAGAGTTCACGCTCCAATGAACGAGACGACCCCTATCTTGAACGATATGGCAGGGACATGCAGTGATCAAATAACTAGAGATCAGGGACTAACGGGTACTGTGGCAAGGTCCGAAAATCTGTGCCCCAACAGTTCACATCCTGCCGTTATCTACAACCTGAGCATATGCTCAGCGAAACTTGCTCATCACTGCGGGTACAGAGTTCCGCTATATCGGGTCCTAAGGATACATCATGTCTAGCAGCGGTACAGGCATAGCTCGCGCAGCCGCGAGCCCATCACGCATCGAAATTCAACAGCCAGCTGGCCGGGAAATAGCGCCCTCGGTGCGGGAGGCCGCACGATGGTTCTTCTGGGTGGTGGCAGTCACCGCCATGAATTCCTTGTTCATGAGTATCGGCAGCCAGGGTCATCGCCTTACCGATCTTGGCGCGGCTGCCATACTCGACACTTTCACTCGGGTTAGCCCGCTCGCACAGGTGATGGCCAACAGTTGGATGGCGACGCTTCTTCTGTTTGTGGGATTCTCGGCTGTGGAAGGCAAAAGAAGCGCCTTCGCCATCGGCCTGGGTCTTTACGCCTGTGACCTGGTGTTGCTGGTGGTGGCCCGTGACTTCTTGAGCGTTCCCTTCCACGCCTTCGTCTTGTACCAGCTCTACGGTGGGTTTGACGCTCTCGGTCGCTCTTCGAGCGGGGTGTCGGCCTGATCCAGAGGATGCGTGCATCATATCTCCCCAGCGCCACTCTTCCTTCCATCGCATAACTTCAAGCTTCGGATCTTTGAATCCTACGACTGGTTTTTCCTCGAGCTCGTGGCGGGTTCTCCATTACTAAAGTGACTTGCCGATCACCGATCGCCTGGTACGATTTATCACAGCCAACGGGCTTATTTGCTGGGGAGTAAAAGATTGTACAAATCATTCGTAGTGGCGCTCTCCCTCCTTTTGGCCGGCGCGCAACAAGAGCTGTCCGCCCAGACTAGATATCAGGTCGTTGCGGTCGAAAAAGGGGGCAGGATCAGTGGCACCGTCAAGTGGAGTGGCCCTCGGCCCCACTTAGCCCGCTACCCGATCAACAAGGATCCGCAAGTTTGTGATCCCAACTCGGAAAAGACTCGTGATTTGGAGCGACTGATCATCGGACCCGATGGGGGCGTCGCCAATACGGTTGTGTTCCTCAAAGAAATCAGCGCAGGCAAAGACTTTGATCTCCCGCCAGCCCGGCGCTTTCTCGATCAGAAGCACTGCCGCTATGAACCTCACATTCTGCTCGTCCCTGCCAAGGACACCCTCAACATGAAGAGCTCCGACGCGACTCTGCACACGATCCACATGGAGGGCGCAGCAAGCTTCAACTTGACCTTCCCGTTTCCAAACCAGGTCATCTCCCGTCCCATGGAGTCTCCGGGTCTGGTCACCCTGAAATGCAATGGCGGTCACCTTTGGATGAATGGAGTGATGTTCGTGGCCCCTCATCCTTACTACACCGTGACCGACATGGACGGCTCGTTTCAACTGACTAACGTCCCGCCCGGCCAATACGTGCTCGTCGCATGGCACGAGGGGTGGCAGATCGCCGGCGAAGAGTCGAGCTTCGATGTCTTGACGGAAAAGCGAGTGCAGCGGCCGATCTTCAGCGATCCCAAGACCATGGAGAAAAAGGTCACCGTCGGTCCATCGCAAACCGCCGTGGTCGACTTCCTCTTGTCTGAGAAATAGCTCATCCGCCTCAGACACCATCCATTGCCAAACCTTGCCACTCCGGTATTTTCCCGTATTGTGTCGGAGGGAAACCGGTCGTCAAAATTCTTTTAGCCAAGCAGCTCTGCCCTTCATTCTCGCGAATGGTCTTGCTCAGAAATAGCAGTTAGACCAGCAGCTTGGTGAGTTTATGGCGTCGCGAATTTTCATCGCGGACGACGATCGTTCCGTTCGTCAACGGCTGCACCGAATTCTCAAAGACCATCCCGGGTGCCAGGTCTGCGGGGGAAGCAGTCTACGGCCGGGATGCGGTTGCCAAGTAAAGCAACTCGGGCCCGATGTGTTGGTAATGGATCTTGATCATGCCGCAAATGAATGGATTCGAGCCGGCTCGCGAAATCTCCAAATCCAATCGCATCCGCCTGCTCCCGCTAACCGTGCAAGAGGTGTCTCGTGAAATGGCGCGAGAGGCGAGTAAAGCCGGATCTCATGGCGCGATCTCCAAGGGCAAAGGTTCGGAAGTCGTCCCCTCGATCCTGCTTCGCGAAGTTATGGTTGGAATCCAGCCGAATCTGTTTTCCTGGCCACGGGCGAGGCCGGACAGGGCGATCCCGCTCAAGGCTCATGCTTTCGGGAAATAAACCCCAAAATCTTGCTGGCAAACTCGTCGGAGAAGCCAAAGCGGGCTTTGGCGCGGGAATACCACTCGACCGCCATCCTGTCCAACCAGATCAAAGCCGATTTTCCCACTCCATCGCTCGGACGAGCGCGATAGTGGGTGGCGGAGGGGGCAGTGCGACCGGCGAGGTCGAGCGAATAATAATAGAGCGCTAGGCTCCTGCGCGATTCATCTTCCGGACACTGAAGAGGCTCAGGAAAGCCGTGCAGGGCTTGCTCCGTGTTGAAAATCAACACATGGTTGAGCAGAGGCGGATATTTCACCACGCAGTGCTCCATCTTCGCGTCCCAGAGCTCGATCGAGCCGCCCCACTCCACTCGCCAGGCCGGATTCAAATAAAGGATGAGATTGACCCGCCGCCTCCAGGTTTCGTGATAGTGATGATGGGAGAAATCTGTGTGGACATTGAGGAAGCCTCCGCGTCCCGCCTGATGCAACCCGCCGCCTTCAAGACTGGGATCGGCGATGAGGCCCGGAATACCGGTCAACCGGGACAGCCACGCTAGGAACCGAGGAGTGTTCAGTTCGTGGGCAATGGCTCGCAAGGAGGAGGGGAACAACTCGCGTTTGGCCATCCCCAACTTATTCTCGTTGCAATGTTGGTAGTGAGTCCAGCTCTTGCTGTCCGCCAGGGGAAACTCATGGGCGGCTTGGCATGCGGCTTCATAGGCAAGGAAGTCGCTGAGGAGGATATGGGGCGCAGGTTGGTTCCCGGCATACTCTCTGGCCAGATCGGAGAGCCGTAGATTCCATGTGTGGTAGTCGAACAGCGGGGCCTCTAGAATCTCTAAGCAGGACATTCGCTGCGATCCTTTCTGAACTGCCTGATCCGTTCGAGCGGAGCCCCACAATGTCCATGAATCCCCCCGAAAAGTCCCCCGAACTGGTTTTTAGTCTATCAGGAACTCGACAACATAGTCAGCGGATGAAAGCGGCAGGTGTTGTCCTAGGTGCTTCTGGCTGCAGCCCGTGGCGGTGGTTTTCTGGCAGAGCAGCTTTTTATTGCGGCAGGGGTTGCATGCCGTCCAGCCAGCGGTTTGCTCCTGCCGCGACATGGGGAACCCGTCAGACCATAAACACGTTCGACACCATCGGAGTTGCTTTGTGTGTGCATCGAATCTTCTCTTGCTTTGAACCCATTCTTGGCGGTTTTTTCCTTCGGGCAGAGCGGCGCCGAAACCGCGCCACACCAGCCTCGTCGTATCTCTGCCCTTGGCCATTGAGGCCAATCGCGGTCACGCGGCCACAGGTATAGATTTTGTTCCGCGAACTGCCCTCGAGCCAACCACCCATTTCAACAGCCCCCTCCACCTGCGCCACTGGCAACCGATCTTAAGCGGCTTTGATGCCCAGGGTCATGCCCCTTTTTGGCCTCAGTTCAGCTGGCAAACCTTGACAACTTCGTTCTCATAAGGACAATCGAGTCCGCGCAAGCCGGGCTGCTCGACAATCACCCAGGAGACTCCGTAATCGGCTTCGAGGCGACGAAAGTCCTGGATCTGAAACCGATTCCATTCGGTCTGCGCCTGAACTTGCCGCCACCATTCGTCGGCCAGCCTGGGAAACATGGACACCGCTCCCGCATCCTTGCCGACGTCTGCCATCCGGCTGCGCTGCGCAATTGCGCGAAAACCCTGCTCGTCTTCTCGCTTGAGGTTCATGTAGTTGGGGTTCAGCGCAAAAAACGCATTGGTGGGGGTATTGTTTCGTACCCATAGGAAAGCTTCAACCCACGCGTTCCTGGGACGTGCGCCGGGCCACTCCAGGTGGGCGCTTGCGGGGAACAGCGCACGCTGCGCCGCAAACATGCCAAGCGAGAGCGGAAGCAACAACACGATCCAGCCCCAAAGGCGATCCTTGAGGACATATTCCGTCAGCAATCCGGCGCCGACAAGAAACATGATGATGTATAACAACCAGAGGCAACGCATGGGCTGCACGCGAGCCAGGGCTTCAAAGCGCGGTGGAATGGAGAGAATCAGAGCGGCCGGCAAGCAGGCCAGTTCGTAAACCAGGAGTGCGCGGCACAACCGGTCCACATTACCTAACCGTCGACCGCGCGCCAGACGGCTGAACCACCACAGAATCACCAGCGGCGCGAGCGCGCCCAACCATTCATACCACACCCAGCGTGTCAGATAGTGGTAGGAGTGGGTCAGTGCGACCTGATGGTAAGCCTTGGGAGGCAGAGCGAACGACAACCCGAACGGCAGCCAGGCAGCGAGCTGGGAGAAGAACTTGGACTCCTGGAGTCCGGCCACGAGGACGCAATACGAAATGGCAAACACGGACATCAAGGGATGGATCGCGGCCGCGAAGAGCAGGAACGTCGCCGCCTGAAGGTACTTCCTGTCGAGGACCCGAACCACGGCAAAAATTGCCGCAAAGGCAGAAAGGTTGCGCGGGTTCAGGTATTGGTCCATGAAGTAGAGGGCCGTTCCGGCAACCGGCAAGGTCAATAGAACGGCGATCAGCGCAACCCCCGCCCAGCGAGCCTTGGCATCGGAAAAGCATCTTCCGCTCAGCTCCCACGATGCCAGCAGGAACAGAAAAACCGAGGCCAGGTGCCAGAGGAAGAGCGCGGTCGCTAAGGGCAGGTGGCTCAGCCGTATGGAGGCTGCGATCAGGTTGGGGAAAAAGGTCGCGTGCGCATGGGGCTCAAAAAACTGGGCATTGAAAGGAAACAGTTCCGGGTGCAGAAGCTTTACTATGCCTGGGACATAAAGCTCGGCATCCTCGGCCCAAGGATGATAACCATGGATGAGAAGCGCTCCCCAGGTCAGGAGCAAGAGAAACAGAAGGTTCTTACCCTTCAAAAATCCCACTCCTCGCAAAAAAGATCATTGGATTCCCCGGATTGTCCCGACCGCCGAATTTCGATGGTCGAGCTTGGTTGCTATCAAGCCTATCCTAAACAGAGAAACCAGCCTGGCTTGCCTGCGATCCTCCGAATCGACCGGCTTCCTGGGTCACTATTCGACAGCAAGGATAAAGCTCACCGTGTGCACGAGCTGGCCGCTGGTGGCGGACACCACAACGATCGAGATCCCGGCCGGAGTCGGGGTCGGAGGCGCAGACGGAGTCATTGGAGAGCTTCCGCTGCTATTGCTGCCGCCGCCGCAGCCGATTGCCATCACCGAAATCGCACAAAGCGTGAGCGCGAGCACGGTCCCGAGCCGGTGCCTGGAGCAGCTGCCCAGCAGGAAGATCGAGGCTAGCCCGCCGCCCGAGCTTACGACCCACCAAAAATGACGTCGAAGGGGAGGCACAAGATGTGCCGCGGCCGGTGTCGTTGTGACGGTAAGGACGGCGCTCCCACTGCCGGTTATCGAGGCCGGGGTGAAGCTGCAACGCGCGCCTACGGGCAGAGCTGAGCAGGAACTCGAGCTGAAATTGATGGTTCCGGTGTAACCGTCGAGCGCAGAAATGGTCAGACCCAGAGTTCCACTACCACCTGGAGTAGCAATGCTTATGGCAGGGGACTGAGTGGAAATTTGGAAATCACTCTGCTGCGTAAAGCTGGCGGAAGCGGAGGACGCGAGGTAGTTGCTATTTCCGCTGTACATCGCTTTGACCGTGTACGTACCGTTGGTGAGGGCTGTATCTGAATAGGCGGCGATCGCCCGCGCGCCTTGTAGCATGCCCGTTTGCAGGGTAAGCGCAGGGAAACCAACCATGGTTGAACTGTCGACCTCGCGGCCATTCACCAAAAAAGTCACCGTACCGCTCGGTGGGGCGCCCCCGCTCGTGGTGCCGATGGTCGCAGTAAGCACGCTGCCATGAGGAGCTCCCGCCACGGAAACGGCATTCGTGGTAGGCGCCTGAGTGACCGTGAGGCTCACAGGAGTAGAGTTGCTCCCATCAAAGCTGTTATCTCCAAGATACTGCGCCCTGATCGTATGCGGTCCCGGGGTAAGAGTGTAAAGGCCAGTAGGAGTGCCACCGTTTGGACTATTTAAGAAGTTCGGAGTCGCTGTGTTGCCTTGGCTGTTGAGGGCGTATGTCGCAAGAAGATTGGTCCCGTCCAGAAAGTTTACTAGCCCGGTCGGGATGCCCTGACCCGATTGGCCGGCAATGTCGGCGCGCAAATAGACAAAGCTTCCGTAAGGACCTCCGGTAAACGGAATGAAGGCGTAGCTTTGGCTTAAGGTCAATACGGAAAGAGCAGTCGTGCTTGGCTCGGGCGCGACCGTTACCGAAGACGAAGGGGCTGAAGGCGGGCTGGGTGCGAAGGTCCCGTCTCCGGAGTATTGCGCCGACAGCGTGAAGGTGCCACCCGGTAGAGACGAGATGGCTTGGTCGGCGGTGGCGTTCGTTGCCAGGGGAAAAACACCTACTGCGGTTGTGGGGGTGGATCCCGGCGCAGGGTTGGTCATGACGGACACGCTGCCGGTGGGCGTACCCGTGCCGCTATTAGCGGTCACTGCGATATCGACGTTCACCGCCTGGCCGTGAGTGATGGTCGTAGGACTCACACTCGTGATCGTAGTCGTCGTGGGTAAGAACGTGATCGAATTCCACTCGTTGACCAAATTGGCGACATTCACAGAGCCCAGGCCGGTTGCGAGGTCGTAGCCAACTGCCGCCTGATATTGCGCGTTCGCCGTGCCATAGTTCACTTCCCCGGGCACGGCATTGTTTCCGACGGTGACGTCGTGAAAAATACATGTGGCGGCGGGTAAGGTCGAAGTGTTCGAGGCGTTGCAGCTCGAAAGTTTCTCGGCGGCCGCCAACTTGTAGAGCACATAATCGGCCTGACCTTGGCGACCGTTCATCTTCTGGTCTACCAGGGCCATGATTGCCGCAAAGGATGGTGTAGAGGCGGAGGTTCCCGCAACCGCGGCAAAATAGATAAAACCCTGGGCATTCGGAACGCAGGAGCCCGCGATACACAACAGATAGGGATCGTGGCTGGCTGCGGTCAGAGAAACGTCCGGCAGGTCCCGGTGGCCGTCATTGGGGATTCCTGCAACGCCCGACTGCCAGGTCGGTTTGGCGAAGAAACTGCTCGCGCCTCCCCCTCCCGCAAAAATGCCCGCGGTTTGACCACACGCCGCCGCCGTACAACTTTCATTCCAGACATCTTCCGGAATATAGGAAAGAGCTGACTCGAAGCCGGTTTTACTATTGGTCGAACTCCAATACTTGCTGTCCTGTCCGTTTTCGTTGAACATCGTCCCGCCCACAGCGACATTAAAGGGGGTGGAAGCCAGGATGCTGACCGAGACCGGTCCTGCGGCGACGGTTTCAGCATCGGGATTATCACAGGCTTCCGCGCCGGAGTCACCCGTCGCAACCAGATAAGTGATTCCCTGCGCGGCCGCCTGTTCGGCCAGGGTCGCATAGCCTTGCGCTTCGGTGCTGGTATAGTCGGCTTCACACGAACCGAAGCTCTCGGTCATGACATCGGCGAGATTGTTGTCGATGATGTATAACTCAGAAAGATCAGCGCCGTCGGTGGTATTCGTGATGGCAGAAACCACGAGATCTACCATGGCTCCGGGTGCGATCGAAGAGGACCAAGTGACGTCGAGCGTCGCCTCCGCTTCCTCCCCACCGCCTAAGTCACCAGGATCAGCGCCATCCACAATGGTCGCGTAATCGCTGCCAGGCGTGGCGACCGTACCTTGAAAGATGGTCTGAAAATTCATTACGTCCTGACCATTTGAGAAAAGGTCGCTGCGACCGACTACGGCGACGGTTCTGCCGCTGCCGTTAATTGCCGGAGCGGCGGAGAGAAGTGGATTTATGTTATAGATCGTCCGGTAATCGGCGGGTCCCAGGGCGTGCAGCGGAGGTGTTCCAGGGAAGGTGACCAGGGGCGGTTTTTCCGGTCCTTGGGACACGATCTTGGCTGGAATCCTCTGCTCTGCGATTTGAATCAGCGGTTTCTTGATGAAGTTGTGCAGGGTATGCACACCAGCCACCACCGGAGTCAGCGCCGTTGGAATCTCGGGGTCGCTGGCGTTGGCCCAGTGTTCCTCCCCCTGCACCACGTACCGGTGAATGGAGGTATGAAAGGCTTCTTCGACCTGGGCCGCATTGCCTGAAAACTCAATTATATTGCGGCCCTTTGCGATTTTTGCAACTTGAAATCCGTGGGCCTCTAACCAGGAAGTCACAATCTGAATATCCTGTTCATTCGGACCAAACTCCTTTCCGAATTCCTCCGGAGTCAGCCACCGGTGGTAGTTCGGCGAGGCTTTATCCTGTTGATCATCGATCAGGGTTTCGAGCGCAGCCTCTTGCTCCGGGCTGCGCTTCAGCACCAGCAGCATACGGTCCAACGGCAGATCTGGCGGGGCCGACCCACGATCGAACTGCGGTCGAGCCAAGGGGTGGATGTTGCCCTTCAAGACCGTCCGTTGTCTCTCATCTACCGGTCGGACAATACGCGGGGGTACGATTGGCGATTCGGCAAAGAGAGAGCCATGGAGAAGAAGAGAAACGACAATCAAGACGGCTCTAGAAATGCGTGAATGGCACGCTTGCACTGAACCTCTCCCGACGTTGTCTCCTCGAAAACCGTCAGCGAAGCCTTGGAGCCGTACCCGACGTGGGATGCCTCGGTCGAAGGCCGGAAGGGAATGATAGCTTAAAATCTGACGGGGCGGCGAGTTCGTTCGGGCTTACAACAGCCCTAGCAGCCTTGCGGTAGTGACTCTAAAGGCCGGTTCCGGTGGGCACAAAAAAGCGCCCCTTGAACCCATACGGGTCATGGGACGCCTGAACAGCCCTCCCCCAGAACTGCTCAACACCACAATACCGGGCTCTCGCAGAGCGGTAAATGCCACGCTCGTGCCACCCAAGTAGCACGAACCGGCCATCCTGCCCCGGTATAGGTCATCTGTCGCCGAGGTGGAAGTCCGGCCCACGATGGAGGAGGGTTCCGATCATCCAGCCTATTTCTTGACAACCGCGGCAACGCAGTTCATTTCGACCAGCGAATTCCCTGGAAGAGCAGCCACTGCAACCGTGGTACGGGCCGGCCCGCCGTTTGGAAAGTAGGTTTTGAAAACCTGGTTCATACCATCGTAGTACTTGATGTCGGCCAGGAATACGGTGAGTTGAAGAATGCTATCCGCAGTGCCGCCACCGGCTTCGACGAGTTTCTTCACGCTATCCATCACGATCGTGGTATGCCGTCCAATCTCGAATTGCTCGGTAGGACCGGGATCGTGGGCCCCTTGCCCGGCCACGTAGATCAGGCCATTGTGAACGACGATGGGCGTGATCATCTGTTTTCCATCGGCGGTCTTGCCGTCGCTGTTGAGCTTGCGGATGTCCTGTTCCATCTTCGCTTCCGAGGTGCCGGCCAGGGCTGTTCCGGTAAGACCGGTGGCGGAAAGGAATGTGGCCAAGCGTCCAGCAAAGCTCCTGCGAGTGAATGGTCCGAAATTCATACTTCCCCCTTTTTCCAAAGTTTTCGGAGTCTATCGCAATGGGGAAAACCCGGTCAATGGTCGAAGAGCCAAGAATGAGCAGACACCGGTTCAAGGCGAGGCCTAATGTGGCCCCATTTTGACCCGGACAGGTCCGGTCAGCGTTTTCCATCCGAGATATTCCCCGGCTCACTTCTGCAGACAGGCAAGTGTGCGCGACTTTTCGATGGCATGTTGGGCGGCGGCTTGGTGAAGCATTTCCTGAGATCAATCCGTAGACTGTCAGTTCAGCACCGCCCTCGTTGTGAAAGCGGTTTCTTGCTCATTTGTCCGTCCACCATTCGCCAGATTTCGAGCGGATTGTTATCTTTCAATTCGGGTGGCAAGGCGGAGTTCGGAAATTCTTGATAACAAATCGGACGGCAAAACCGCAAAATCGCCGCGCTGCCCACGGAGCTCGAGCGTCCGTCGGAAGTCGCCGGGTAAGGTCCCCCGTGCACCATGGCATGACATACCTCCACTCCCGTCGGGAAACCATTGAAGATCAGTCGTCCCACTTTCGTCTCAAGGACGGAGATCAAATCCTGGAAGTCGTGGAGATCCCGATCGGTGCCATGGATGGTGGCGGTCAAATGACCTTCGAGGTTGCGAGCAATTCGAAGCAGCTCATCCCGGCTGGAGTGGCGGACCAGTAAGGTGGAGGGGCCAAAGATTTCAGCCCCCAGATCAGGATGGTTAAGGAAGGAGTCGGCATCGGTCTCAAACAGCACAGCCCCGGCTTCAAACCCCGTCTCCTGAGCTAAGGAAGGCTTCTCGGCAACCACGGTCACCGCATTTGTGGTTCTCCGGCCCGCCACCGAAGAGCAATAGGAGGAGTGAATTCCCGCACTTAGCAGGGTAAAACCCTTGCTGCCCTCAACCAGGCTGCGTAGTCTCGCTTGAAACGCGCCGGCCTCGGCGCCCTCGGGCAGGAAGACGATTCCCGGTTTGGTACAGAATTGCCCGGCCCCCAAAGTAAACGAGGCATAGAGTCCGCTCGCGATCGTGTCGGCATTCCGGCGCAAGGCTTCCGGGAGCACAAACACAGGATTCGTGCTACTCATCTCGCCGAAGAATGGAATGGGCTCGGGGCGTGCGGCGACGATGTCCAATAGAGCCCTGCCCGCCTTGCGAGATCCGGTGAATCCGACAGCTCGAACCAGCGGATGTTCGACCAGCGCAATTCCGACCTGTGTGCCACGATCAAAGAGCAAAGAGAAGACGCCTTCGGGCAATCCTAGATCACGGGTGGTGTCAGTGATGGCTTGCCCAACCAATTCGCTGGTTCCGGGATGAGCGGGATGCGCTTTGACGATCACCGGATTGCCGGCGGCGAGCGCGGAAGCGGTGTCGCCGCCTGCCACCGAAAACGCCAGAGGAAAATTGCTGGCGCCAAAGATCGCGACCGGTCCCAACGGACAGAGCATGGAGCGAATGTCAGGTTTGGGCAGGGGATGTCGAGCCGGCTCGCCACGATCGATCCGGGCCATCACCCAGGATCCTTCCTCCACGACCCCGGCGAACAACCGCAGTTGGTTCACCGTTCGTGCCGTCTCAGTTTCCAGACGCACTTTGGGGAGAGCCGTTTCGAGATGGGCACGTTCGATAAGTGGACTGGCGATGGACTCGATTCGTCCCGCGATGTGGCGAAGCAATCGTCCTTTGTCGCGACCCGACGTTTGACGATAGGCCGCGAAGGCATGGTGTGCAAGCTCGACCGCCCTCGCAACATCCTCCCGGGTTGCGGAAAAGAAGTCGGGAGCAAGTGGCTCGCCTGACCGGGGATTCATGGCCCGAAATGTATCGTCCGTGCCCCCACCCGACTCGAATCCGATCATGGAGTGCCCCAGGAGTTTTGCCATGCGCCTCGGGCCTACTTGGTGACGGTCACAACTTGGCGGTTGACAGCGGGCCGATTCCGCAGTCGATCGCGAATCGCTTTTTGGGTCTGCTCCAGTTCCCTGCCAGTCAATTCCAGGCGGGGCGGACGCACACGCGGATTGCCCATGCCGGTTTCCGTCTGCACCAACTTAATCAGCTGAACGAATTTGGGCACGGTGTCCATGCGCAGCAAGGGGAGAAACCAGCGATACAACTCGAAGGCCTTTTCCCGTTCCCCGTTCCGGGCCAGATTGAAAAGATCGACCGACTCTCGTGGCAGTGCATTCGCCAGCCCGGCGACCCATCCCGTCGCGCCGACTCCGATGCCTTCCACAATGGCGTCGTCCACACCCACAAACACCTCGATTTCATCGCCCAGCAAGGCCCGAATGGCGGACACTCGCCTGGCGTCCGTGCTCGATTCCTTGACCGCGTCGAAATTCTCGTACTCCTGGGCCAACTCCCGAATCTGTTCGGGAAGAAAATCCGTGCCATAGGCAACGGGATTGTTATACAGCATGCAGGAAAGCGGCGTGGCCTTGAACACGGCAGCGACGTGAGTTTTTATCTCTCGCCAGTCCCCTCGATAGAGGTAGGGAGGCAGCACCATCAGCGCATCGCAGCCTACGTCGGCGGCTGCCTTGGCCAGTGTGACCGCTTGCGAGGTGGAAAGCCCGGAGATCGCAGCCACGATGGGCGCCTTTCTCTCGACCGCAGCAAAACACGTGCGCAGGATTTCTAGTTTCTCTTCGTACTTGAGGGTCGCGGCCTCCCCCAGTGAACCCAGCAGTACGACCCCCGTGCAGCCATGATCCAGCAGCCAGGAGCAGTGCCGGGCCATAAACCCGCAGTCCACTTGGTAATCCTCACCGAAGCAGGTGGTGATCGCCGGCATGACGCCCTTCCAGTTCATGAGTTTCCTCCCCCCGCCTGGGGCTCCGATTCCGGAGAGCTCGCCATCCAGGCCATATGCGCAAACTGTGCCGGGAAGATGGGGGGTCGCACGGAGTCGGGTTTCCAGTGGAACAAGAATTCGGTGGCTGGACCGCAGATCCGACCCTGACACGGACCCATGCCACATCGGGTTTGCAATTTGGCTGCCCGCCAGGATTTGTGTGCGGCCAGGCGACGCTGGGGAACATCTTCGCAGCGGCAAACGATGGTTTCCGGGCGAGCCAGGGTCTTCAGTTCCGGCCGCAGCGAGAATGCGCGATGGAGCACCCTCGCAAAACCCTGCAGTTTTTTGCGCTGCTTAAAATGGCGGACTGCCTCTTGTTTGCGGCCCGCCGCAGCGAGTCCCGCAATCTGGCCTTCGATCAACGACAACTCCAGTCCCCCGATACCGGTCGGTTCTCCGGCGCAGAGCACTCCCGCAAGCGAGGTCTCCTGAAATTCGTCGACCTGAACATAGCCGTCCCGGATCTGACAGCCTAACAGTTGAGCCAGCTCCGTGTTCGGAACGAGATGGAAACCGCAAGCCAGGTAATCACAGACAACTCGTTCGCGGCGCGAGATCACCACCGCTTCGAGCTTCTCCTGACCCTGAGCTTCGAGCGGCCAACAACTCGTAAGAAATCGCACTCCCGCCAGTTGCCGTCGCAGAGAAATAGCTTGGGAGAGCTTGTGGCTTTCTGCTAGAAGGGCCCCGCCAAAACGGACCAGGGAGGTCCAGGAGGCCTGCTCACAAATGGCCACGACCGTTGCCCCGTGCTTGCGCAGCGCGGCAGCAACCGCGACGAGCAGAGGTCCGGTTCCGGCCACCACGACTCGCTTCCCTGCGATCGGCAGTCCACACTTAACCATGGCTTCGAGCCCACCCGCACCCATCACGTTGGGCAAGGTCCAGCCGGGGAAAGGCAGAAATCGCTCGCGGGCACCGGTGGCCAGCACCAATTTCTGGAAGCTGAGTTCGTAAACATCCTCCTCTCGCTCGGCAAGCAAGACGCCCGAAGCAGGATGATGAAAGACTCGCGTTCCGCACAGCGCTTCGACGCCAACACTGCGGGATCGCTCCGCCCACCGAGCTCCGTCTGAGCTAGTTTCCCCGCGCCAGATCTGGCCGCCCAGGCTCGGGTTGTCGTCCACCAGTCCCACGCGACGTCCGGATTCGGCGGCATGCACACTGGCTGCCATACCCGCCGGCCCTCCACCCACCACCAAGACATCGAAGGAGCGTCGAACCCTAGCCATCGATCCTCACGTCCATGC
>DASPVG010000161.1:0-11221 GCA_035622455.1 Terriglobales bacterium | reverse complement strand
TCAGGTGCAAGTCGGAGGCACGCCGCTCCATGGCGGTGCGAAGCAGATCGTCGATGTTCATCGCGGGACCGACTCGTATGATGAACCGAAATCTGAGCGAACCCAAGATGACCTAAGTAATCGGATCACGATCCCTCGCCTGGAGGCCGTTCGACCATGGCAGCGGCGGAGAGGAGAACTCGCAAACGGCACATACCGGCCCGGAAACGACCGACCGTTCGAAAGCGAAACAAGGCTCCGGGGAAGGATCGAAGGGAAGCTCAGAAAATCGAGGAGGCAGGATCTACAGGCGCGGTCCCAGGCTGGATTTTTCTCCTTGTCTCGAGCTCTTGCTTCAGTTCCTCAAGCAGCAAGTCGCGATACTGGTGGCCAATCGTCGGCTGGCTTTTGGCCTTTCGGGGCCATGACAGTCCGCGAACGAAACCTGACACCTTCGTTCCGGCGTGTTTTCCCGCCCGAGAGGTTCGCGGGGCGGGTTCTACACCCCCACCGGCTGCTTGCTGTCGACCGTTACCGGCGTGAGCCATTTAAAGCGGTCGGGCTTGTCGCCGCGAACGATGCTGTAAAACTCCTTCTGGATGGCTCGGGTCACCGGGCCGGTCACGCCTTCGCCCACGCTGATCTTATCCACCGAACGAATCGGCGTAATCTCGGCGGCGGTGCCGGTGAAAAATACCTCATCGGCGATGTAGAGCAACTCCCGGGGAATACATTGCTCGACCAGGGGAATGCCTAACTCTTGCGCGATGCGCAACACCGAGTCGCGGGTGATGCCCGGCAGCACGGAATTGCCGAGCGGTGCCGTCTGCAGCGTGCCATGGCGCAGGACGAATAGATTCTCCCCGGAGCCCTCGCTGACATAGCCGTTGCTGTCGAGGGCAATGCCCTCGACGTAGCCGTTGACAATCGCTTCCATCTTGATGAGCTGCGAGTTCATGTAATTGGCAGCAGACTTGGCCATGGCGGGAAGCGTATTCGGAGCCATTCGCGTCCACGAGGAGATACAGACATCCACTCCCTGCTCGGCGTCGGTACCTAAATACTTGCCCCACGGATAGTTGCAGATATAGACCTCGGTCGGCGAGTTGAAAGGATTGACCCCGGCTTCGCCATAACCGCGCAGGATAATCGGGCGTATGTAGCAAGGCCATACGCCGTTGCGCTTCACGGTTTGGACCATGCCCGCGACCAGCTCTTCCGCGCTGTAGTCCACATCGATGCGATAAATCTTAGCCGAGTCGAGCAAACGCTGAGCGTGTTCTTTCGCCCGGAAGATTGCCGGCCCGCCGGGCAACGCGTAGCACCTGACCCCTTCAAATACCGAGGAACCATAGTTCACCACGTGTGACATCACGTGAATCTGTGCCTCATCCCAGGGGATAAGTTTGCCGTTGTGCCAAATCTTCTCGGTTTTCTCAATCGCCATGCGCACTCCTCAAGCCTAAGATTTACCGCCGGGGGACAGGTTCCTGCGATGCCGCCGTTCCTATCGTGCAGGTTCGCCTGCTTCGGCAAGCGGCACGATCCACTCGACCGAGACCGGAATCCAGCAACCACAAAATTATAACTGAGGTCGGTCGAAATCGGACGGGGGTTGACTCGCTTTTGACCAGCTTTTTGCCTCGGCTCAGACCAAAGCATGACAGGAGCTCTCTGTCTATGGCTGGCTTACGATAGGCACGGACCCGGACAAAGAGGTGATCCCGACCGCCGGCGCCGTTTCCCTCAGTTCATCTCCGCGAAAGTACTCTCCCTTGACGGATCGCATCTCGCCCATCGCGGCCATGGGTTTGCTGTAGTCGTTGGCGGCGTTCCAGAAAAGAAAGCCGATGCCGCCTTTCTGCTTTGCGGTCAGCACTTCCGTCTCGATGTAGTTCGGGGAATAGGTCCTGGTCCGCCAGCGAAAGGCCTGCAACCAGGGTCGGATCACCACGCCGCTACCCTGGGTGATCTGTTCGAAGCGCTGCATCGATTCCCCGATAAAGTGTTCGGGAGCATCCCCCGGGTTGGCGTAACCATCCATACCGAAAAAGTGCGATGGATAGATCATGGGCGAAAGCACATCGCAAAACTTCGCCATCCGGACAATGTCCTGACCGGTATGGGCCAGATCCGCCGGCCTGCGCCAGGCCATGACGCCGAAGACGTCGAGAGAAACCAGGACTCCCATGGGATGCAATTGCGCGTAAGCATGCCCGAGAAAGTCACGGATCACGTCGGAGCGCTGCCAATCCGGATGTTCGGTGGAAAAGTGAAAACTCGCATCCTTTTGATCTCCCTCGGCAGGAAATCGGATGTAGTCAAATTGAACCTCGTCGACACCCGATTCCGCCGCCCGCCGGGCCAGAGCAAGGTCGTAGTCCTGCACTTTGGGCTGAGACGGATCGGTCCAAACCAGCTTCCCGTTTTCCCTCCAGGGCTGCCCGCTGCGGCGGGACTGGACCGCCAGTTCAGGATGCGCGTTCACCAATCGCTGGTCACGAAAGATGGCGATCCGGGCGATGGCGTGCAGGTTCTCCGAATGGAGGAAGCGAACCAGCTTGGGCAGGTCCGGAATCGGGGTGTGATGGGGGCCCAGCAGCGGGTGCTCGAAAGGGATGTTCACGCTCCCATCGCTGTCTTTGATGTCGAAGACCACGGAATTGCCGCCCGCCTTGCGCCAGCGCCGAATGACCTCGAGCCCGTGCTCGCTGCCGGCCATCAATCCGGTCAGGTAAATGGCCCGGACTTCAAAATCGCGGGGGACGGCAACCGATTTCTCGACAATGGGCGCATCGAGAATCCCCGGCACAATCAATGCCTGTCCTGGTTGCAAGGAAGTCATCCGCACCGTGGTGTTTGCCTTGCGCAAGGCGTCTGCCAGCTCAGCGGAGGTCAGATAGGAGGTTCGGACGAGGAAATGGCGCGCCACCGAGGAAACCGTGTCTCCGCGCTTAGTCCAATACAATGTGCTACCTGGCGGCGCGACTTTGGTGACCTCGACCGAGACCGCAGGTGGAAGTGAGCCCCCGGAAGCGAGCTTCAGTTTGCTAGCAGCTGCCGATCCGTTCTGGGCGGCAGCCACCCTGGCTATGGGACCCGTGAAGTAATGCAACATGACGGCCAAGCCCGCGGTGATCACGAAGCTCAGCCCAAGGACCGGACGACGCAAACCCTGTTCTCCCCCAACCTGCTACAGCGGATCGTAATCAAGCTTTTGATGGGAGGGATAGTTACGTCGGGACAGCGCCGCTCGAGGCAGATTTCAGCCATAGCCCAAAAAACTCCCCGCGTGGGCAAACTATTTCCATTTCCCGGATCTCCCTAGGGAACCTGAGGATCTTCTTTCCCTCCAGGGGGCATCTAATCAGCAGAAAAGAAGCCAGAAGGGCGCCGAAGGGATGGCTAGCGATTTGCAGGGAAGGTACGCGTTGGACGCTTGTTACCCACGCAAACCGGATAACAAAATTTGTCGTCCAACTTAGGTAACTGCGTCGTTTGCCACATAGGCCAGAATGGAGCAAGAAGTCCAGAAAGCTATGAAGACCGCGCTCAATCCCGTACTTGACCCAACCCGTCGTAGTAATGACGCTCGAGATTTCGAGAATGCCTTGCGCCGGAAGATCGTCGGCCAGGACGTAGCCATCGAGAAAGTGGTGGAAATTTATCAGATGTTCTTGGCCGGGCTGAACCCGCCCGGACGCCCGGTAGGAAATCTGCTGTTTCTCGGGCCGACCGGATCGGGCAAAACCCGGGTTGTCGAGGCCATGGCCGAGGCCCTGTTCGGAGATTCGCGGGCTTTGATCAAGATTGATTGTGCCGAATTTCAGCACTCTCACGAGATCGCTAAATTAATCGGCTCTCCGCCGGGATACCTGGGCCATCGCGAAACCCATCCTCTGCTGACGCAGGAGGCGCTCAATCAGTGGCACACGGACCGACTCAAACTCTCGATTCTGCTGTTTGACGAAATCGAGAAGGCATCGGACGCTCTGTGGCAGCTCTTGCTGGGAATTCTGGATAAAGCCACCCTGACCCTTGGCGACAACCGCCGGGTCGATCTTTCCCAGTGCATCATCATCATGACCTCGAACCTCGGCGCCGGTGAAATGACGAACCTGGTCGAGGGCGGAATGGGGTTTGCCCAGAGGCCGAAAAAAGTCGATACCACCCTCGACAACAAGATTGACCGCACGGCCGTCGACGCCGCTCGACGCAAGTTCACCCCGGAGTTCATGAACCGGATCGATAAGGTCGTGGTGTTCAAGACCCTGCGGCCCGAGCACCTCGAAGAGATTCTCGAAATCGAGTTAGGGATGGTACAGCAGCGCATCCTGCTGGCGTCGGCGGCGAACCAGTTTGTCTTCAACTGCACCGCCAAGGTGAAGACCTTCCTCCTCGAAGAGGGAACGGACCCCAAGTACGGTGCTCGCCATCTGAAGCGCGCCATTGAACGTCACTTGGTATTTCCGATGGCGAATCTGGTGGCCACCGGACAGGTGCGCTTAGGAGACTTCGTTCGCGTGGATTTGAGCCCAACCGGCTCGTTGACATTTGTCAAGGAAGCGGAAAACGCAATGGTTCCGATGTTGATGGAGCGCTACGGCGCCGCCGCGGGAGCGCCCTCGGTTGCGTCGCGTACCGCCCGCGCTGTGGGCCGTCGCGAATTCGGCGCCAGTCCGAGCGGAGAATCCAAGTAAGGTTGTCGCTAGTCTCGAGACGAGAAGACGTCGGGCTAACCGGCCCGGCGTCTTTCTTTGCGTTTGATTGAGTCGTGTCGCGGTTCGGGGACCCAATAGAAATCGCGCTGGTCGCAATCAGCGCGAAGAGTTCACGATCAGCCCCCTTGTTTCAACTCGACCAGCACCTGGCGGGCGATCTCCTTCAGAGTCTCGAATACGCCGTCACCCCGGAATGCGATGGCCTCGAGCACGGGTTCGGCTTTCTTCCGCAGTTCTTTGGTCAGAGTTTCGACCGGCAGGACGTTCGGCAAGTCCCGTTTATTGAGTTGCAAAACATAGGGAATCTTGTGGAAGTCGTATCCGTGTTCCTTGAGGTTGTCCATCAAATTATCGATGGCTTCATGGTTCGCATCCATGCGTTCCTGTTGAGAATCGGCGACAAAAACGATCCCGTCTACACCCCGCAAGATCAGTTTGCGACTGGCATCGTAGAACACCTGGCCGGGAACGGTGTAGAGGTGAATGCGCGTGCGAAACCCGCGTACAGAGCCAAGATCGAGCGGCAGGAAGTCAAAAAACAGCGTACGGTCGGTCTCCGTCGCCAGCGAGATCATCTTCCCCTTCTGTTGTTCGGCAGTCTTTTGATAGATAAATTGGAGGTTCGTCGTCTTGCCGCCCAGCCCGGCGCCGTAGTAGACGATCTTGCAGTTGATTTCCCGGGCTGCAAAATTGATGAAACTCAAGACGTTCCTCTCGCTGCCTCAGACGCCCCCGCCAGATGGAAGCGTCCTCCGCTCAATTTTTGCGATGATGCGTTTATACCATATGGCCCGAATTACCTGCAGGTTACTCCGGTTACTAGCGGCCATGGGCGTCGGAGCTCAGGATGGATTGGCCTTCCGCACCTTCCACAGGATCTGGCGGAAAATTCCGAACCAGGTGTCGGTATCCGAGGCGGGAATCTCGAGCCGGCGTACCATGCGCCGTACCTTCGCCTCCGTAGACGCCGCGGATTGAGGATTCACATAACCGCTCGCGCGCAGAGCCTCGAGTAGGCGCAGGGTGATCGCCTCGACTTCGCCGGCGGCGGCCGGCGCCAGTTTCTCCGTCTTAGTCTTGATCCCCCGGGTTCGAACCACATCGTATAAGCAAACCGCAACCGCTTGCCCCAGGTTCATCGAGCCATGCGCAGCACAGGTTGGAATACGCAGCAGCCAGTGACAGTGGTTCAAATCTTCATTGGAAAGGCCGCGCTTCTCGGGGCCGAATAAGAGAGCGATGCGGGAAGACCCCAGCCGGCTGCGGATGATGCGCCCGCCGTCAGGCAGTGCCCTCAGCGGCTGGCGCAGCTGTCGATCCCTCGCCGCCGTCGTGCCAACCACGAGTTGGCAGTCGGCCACGGCCTCCGCCACCGAGCTAAACTCTGTGGCATTTCGCAGCACTTCCGAGGCACCCACGGCCGAGCGCGCCTCCCGGAAGGCCAGCTGGTAAGGATTGACAACTCGCAGACGCGAAAACCCGAAATTATTCATGGCCCGAGCTGCCGCGCCAATATTGAGCGGATTCCGGGCAGATACCAGTACCACCTGCAGGCGGTCGAGTTCGGAGGAGCCCAGCAACAGCATATTTTAGAACAGGGGTTCGTCTCGAGACCCGACAAGCGGAGTCCGACTCGGGCGTCTGGTTGGGGAACCGCGAAGCGAGTGCTCGTAGGGAGGACAGCGGGGCTCCCTCGATCGCCCACAAGTGTCGGCTCACTCGGAACACGACAGGCCATTACACGACGGCGATTGCTTTCACGCTTCGACGTGGAGGATAATCGGGGAGTCGATCTTCGGTAGATCCGGCGGATCGTGCTCGCGGTGAATCTTCCCAATTCCATCACGCTCACCCGCATCGCCAGCATTCCACTGCTCATTTGGATTCTTTCGAGCAGCCGGTTTGCCGGCCCAGGCGGGGAAAAGGCACTGCTGGCCTCCGCCCTGTTCATCGCTGCCTCGATCACCGATGGCATTGACGGATATCTGGCGCGCCGACGCGGCCAGATCACGACGATGGGTATGTTGCTCGACCCGCTGGCCGACAAACTCCTGATTGCCGCCGCCTTCATCACTCTGGTCGAATTCAATCCTCGCCTGGTCCCGGCCTGGATCGCGGTCGTCATCATCGCCCGCGAATTTCTGGTAAGCGGGTTGCGATCGATCGCCGCTTCGGAAGGATTCACCATCGAGGCCAGCGAACTGGGCAAGTTCAAAATGCTGGTGCAGATTATTTCCGTGGTGGCGGTCATTCTCGACCATCGCTGGAAGGAGTGGCCGGTCTATGGCCCGTATATTTTCCCCGTCGATTGGATCGCTCGACTGGCCATCGGATTCATGGTGCTGCTCTCGCTGGTCTCCGCCGGCGATTACTTCGTGGCCTTCTGGTCCAAAATCGATCGCCGAGCGGTCAGAAGCCGCCGCCGCGCCTTCGTCTTGAGCCGGCGGAGGAAGCGCGATGTCGCCGCCACCTGAAAACTCGCCGCCCGGTTCGTCCGCGGCCAGCCTTGCCTGTCCTGAACTCTGTGAATTTAGCACCCAAGAGCGCAGCGTTCTGCTCAAGCTGGCGCATGAGTCGATTCGATCGGCGCTCGACAAACGCGAGATTTCCCTCGAGCCCCCTTCGCCCCATTTAGCGGAGCCGCGCGGTGTCTTCACCACGATCTGTTTGCAAGGTCAGTTGCGTGGCTGCGTGGGGTATGTCTTTCCCGCGACCTCACTGTTTCGTGCGGTGGCCGAGACGGCGCGCGCTGCCGCTTTCGAAGATACGAGGTTCCTTCCTGTGACTCGGGCGGAGGTTCCCGGGCTCGAAGTCTGGCTCAGTGTTCTCTCTTCCCTGGCAGCGATTCAGCCGGAATGTGTGCAGGTGGGCAAACATGGATTGCTCGTCGCTCAGCATGGACATCGCGGCTTGTTGTTGCCACAAGTGCCGGTCGAACACGGCTGGGATCGGCTTACCTTTCTCGAGCAGACTTGCCGGAAAGCCGGATTAGCCATCGACGCGTGGCAGCACGGGGCGGCGCTCGAGGCTTTTACCGCCGAAGTCTTCGGTGATCGCGATTCGAAATGAGGCGTGCCCCCGAAATTCCGCGGAACAGCCAATGCTTCCCAAAGCAAAACCGGGGAGGCTGATCCTCCCCGGTTCCGCGAAAACAGGATACGGAACGACTACTGCGGATCGAGTTCCACTCCATCGCCCACGTGCACATCTTCCAAGGCGAATACGATCATGCCGGTCGAGGTAGTGGGTGTAGTACTGAGGATGACGACTTCCCCCACTGCCCGTCGTGGAAAGTCGGCGACGCTGATGGTTGGGCCCTTTCCGCTGGCGAACATGCCTTTTTCGATGACTGGCGGCTTGGCCTGACTGTCTTCGGCAACCGAGGCTTTGAAGGAGAGCGAATCCACCGGATCGTGTAGATCGGCTTCATAGGATCGAACCGCACGGAAATAATCCCCTGTCTTGACGCCTTGGTTGGCACCGAAGTTTAGGTACACTTTATTGCCGGTGCCGAGCTCGGTGTCAAAATCCTTGGCCAGCACAATCCGTCCGCTCGTCTTCCCATTGCGCGGGGCAAAGCGATCAAACAGGATAGGCGCGTGCGCCGGGAGACTCGACTTTTCCACGTACGGAACCACGACGTCGCCCGGCACAATGGGACTGCAACTGAATTCGATCTGGGCGATGGCGTGCTGGCCGCGGGTGTCGAGCACTCGCATGACCCCCAGGTCGGCGTATGGTTCGCCCATGGCTCGTATCATGGCGAACTGTCCCGGAAACATCTCGTAGCGATTGGGATCACGCAGTTCACGAACGATCGCGTACCGCTTGCCGACCTCGTATCCTTTACCGTTCAGGTAAATAACCTCCCCGTCGCCGTAGTGGGTCGTATTCGGGGTGTCCAGCCCACCCATCACGTAGTTCGCGTTGGGCAGGAGGCCGGGATTGACAAAACCGGCACAATTAAGGTCGGAGCGGGTTGGTGAGATAATCCGCTCCGCCGGAAAATTCAGATTGGTGGCTACGGTTCCTTGCGGTAGGTTTTGCTCTGGAGGGGATGTGGGCTGCTCGGCACTTACACCGATTGCCAGACCTAAAACCAGTAACAAGCTTGTTTTCTTCATGTTCTAACCTCCAGGCCTAATCCACCGCCTGTCCTCTGTTCCCTTCGGTAACTTACAAAGAATGAGAGAGTTCAGCCCGGACACTAGCAAGCGGCCCTGCCGTGGTCAAGGTTACGCCGGTGTTATCCGGGGCAGGATAAAAAGTTTTATGCATAAAACACCAATCCCTAGTTGCATCTGCAATTAAGCGCTTGTAAGATCGCGCCACTCTATAAATCGCGTGAACGCCGTCTTGAACAACTTCGTGGCCCGTCTTCGGCCCTTGCGCCTGCCCCGGATTTGTGTGGCGGTGACCGGGTCCGATCCCACCGCAATGCTCGAGAAAGCTGAGGCCTTGGTCCGCGATAACACCTTTCTGGAGTTCAGGTTAGACTACCTGCCCCGTCCCGTGCTGGCTTTGCCGAAAATCAAGCAATTCACCGAGTACCACCCCCACGTGGTGCTCATTGCGACTTGCCGTCGGACCGCGAGCGGAGGAAGGTTCCAGGGTTCGATCGCCTCCCAGCTCGATATTCTGTGGAGAGCCGCTGCCGCTGGCTGCCAGCTGCTGGATCTCGAGCTTCAATCTGCAGCGCGCACCAAGTCTGAGCAGCTCAATCGGCTAAGGAGCGCGGCGGCATTGATCTTGTCTTTCCACGACTTCCATGCGACGAAAGACCTGGACGAGACCCTGAGCAAGATGGTCGTCATCCCGGCTGACTTCTATAAGATTGTGACCACGGCCAACACTCTTTACGACAACGTAGAGATGATGAAATTTATCGAGCGGAATAGCGATCGCTATTCCCTCATTGGCCTTTGCATGGGAGAGCAAGGCATCATCAGCCGGGTGCTCGGATTGAGGGCGGGCAGCATCTTTACCTTCGCAGCCGTAAGCGAAGACGAAAAAACCGCGCCCGGGCAGATCAGCGCGCGCGAACTGCAAAGCACTTATCGGGTCGAGCACGTCGACGCTCCCACTCGAGTGTATGGCGTGGCCGGCAACCCGGTAGCGCACTCGCTTTCGCCCGCGGTCATGAATGCTGCTTTGCGCCGGGAAACCGTGAACGGGGTCTATCTGTTGCTTCATGCGAAGACTCTCAAGGACCTGCTGGCCTGCGTCCGCGATATCCCCATTCATGGGCTCTCTGTAACCATGCCTTACAAAGAGAAGATCCTGCCTTATCTCGACAATACCGACAGCCACACCGCCAAAATCGGTGCCTGCAATACCGTGGTCCGGGCACAAGACGGTAAACTTTACGGATTCAATACGGATACCGCAGGCGTTGTCCGACCTTTGCAGCAACGGCTGGAACTGGAGAACGCGAAGGTGCTCGTCCTCGGCGCGGGCGGAGCCGCTCGAGCCGCTGTCTTCGGCCTGAAAGAGCGGGGCGCTGAAGTCTTCATTCTGAACCGTACGCCCGGCCCGGCGCAAAAACTCGCCCGATCCGCCCGCGCCCGCACGATCAAGCGCGCCGAATTGCAAAAACTGCAGTTTGACGCGATCGTCAATGCCACCCCGGTCGGCATGGGAAACACCCGCGAGTCTCCCCTGAACCAAAACGAAATCCGCGCGCGCTATGTTTTTGACATGATCTACGATCCAGTGGAGACACGTTTGCTGAAGCTAGCGAAGGCGGCCGGGGCCCAGGTCATCCCCGGCATGGAAATGTTCGTTCATCAGGCGGCGCGCCAATTTGAAATCTGGACGGGAAAACCTGCCCCGCTGACGGAAATGCTCAGCGTGGTCACAAAGGCCCTGGCGGAACGCGAAGCGCTGCGCCAAACGACAGATAACAAAAGACATTGACCCGATAGCCGCCTTCCCCGGCTGGTCTTCCCCGGCCTCATTCTCTGGAGTCGATGGCTGCCGAACTGCCGAATCTCCAAGTGCCGACGCCTTTCTGTTTGCGCCGCCGGCAACCGCAGGTTTCGCACAAATAAGCCTGGGGTTCGAATCGCATCCCGGCTTACCGGCCAGCTGGTGATGTCGATTGCCACAAAAAGGTTGCATTCCTCCCGGGTACCAAAGTAATATATAACCCGGAACGCGAGGTTAGGCGTTCTCTAGTCGTGGTACCGCCCTTTCTTCCAAGGTTCAGAAGCCGTAACCAGCTCTACCCAGCTCGGGGTGTTGCGCTCGAGTCGGGTACGGAGAAACCCCTATGGCGTGGTACGCATATTGTCTTACTGAACAACAAGCCCTCAATGGAATCCGCGCGCGGCGTCCTTTCCTGCTAGAAGGTACGCAGGGAGTGAACGCAGCCCCAGTCCTAAGCTACCCCAGCGGTGAATTTTCGGTGGTGGTCAGCGAGTACGATCGGGCGACCGGCAGTCTGGATGACAAGGCTGTCTTGGAACACGCGCGCGTGGTCAGTGTTTGTTTCCGCAACGGGACGGTGCTGCCATTCCGCT
>DASPVG010000160.1:0-4020 GCA_035622455.1 Terriglobales bacterium | reverse complement strand
TGGCAGCCGGGATGCGTGGTCGAGAGAGTCGACGGGACCGAGCGTGAACTGAATGTCGCGCTCGGGATCAATGTGGTTGAGGGCCTTGAGGGTGACCTCGCCGACGTCCTGGACGTTCACATCCTCATCGACCACAACGATGCACTTGGTAAACATCGCCTGGCCGAGCGACCAGATGGCGTTCATGACCTTGCGGGCCTGGCCCGGGTAGGACTTGCGGATGGAAACAATCATCAGATTGTGAAAAATGCCCTCGACAGGAAGATTGATGTCCACCAGCTCGGGGATGGTCAGCTTCATGAGCGGAAGAAAGATGCGCTCGACGGCCTTGCCCATCCAACCGTCTTCCATCGGCGGCTTGCCGACGATGGTGGTCGAGTAGATCGGATCTTTGCGGTGGGTAATGCAATCGACGTGGAAAACCGGATACAGATCTTCGAGCGAATAAAAACCGGTGTGATCGCCGAAGGGACCCTCGGTGCGGAGTTCGTCGAGGTTCACATGTCCTTCCAGCACGATTTCGGAGGTGGCCGGCACTTCGAGATCGACGGTCTCGCACTTGACCAGCTCGACCGGCTTCTGACGGAGAAAACCTGCAATTAAGTATTCTTCGACGTCGGGTGGAGCCGGCACAATCGAAGAGAAGGCGACCACAGGATCGGTGCCAATGGCAACCGCAACTTCCATTTTCCCGGAAGGCAGCGGATCTTCGGGCAACCGTGAAGCTCCAGAGGTACGTGCCATGATGTCCACCGCCCGGCGAGTGCCATCCCAGCCAGTCTCCCCAGCTCTCCCGGAATCGGGGGCGGAAGTTTCGACCGGCGAGATACTCTCGCCTGAGCTGGCCGCCTGGCGCAACCTTTGGCGATAGTGCTCGGCCCCCACTTTTTGGCGCTGCCAATGCATGCCCGTCGTGCGAGCGTCATAGACCTGCATGCGGTAGCAACCGACGTTGCGCTTTCCGCTCGACGGATCGCGGGTGATCACCGAAGGCAAGGTAATGAAGCGGCCTCGATCCCGGGGCCAACATTGCAAGATAGGAAAGTCGAGGAGGGAGAAATTGTCGCGTTGGATGACCTCCTTGCAGGGGCCGGTCGATACGGTTTTGGGAAAGAACTTTGCCATCTCCCCGAGCATGGGCAGCATTTTTACCTTGTCGAGGAATCCCTGGGGTGATTTCACATCTACAAAGGCCCGAATGCGGTCGGCGACGTCGTTGAGGGAGCTTACGCCCAAGGCCAGATTCATCCGGCGGGCTGAGCCGAACTGATTGATGAGGACTTGCGAGCCAGGGTAACCCTTGACGCTTTCAAAAAGCAGGGCCGGGCCGCCGGGCGAGGGCGATTGTCCCTTGCTGACGCGGTCCGTAATCTCGGTGATCTCAAGAATAGGATCGACCTCGGTTCGAATCTTCTTGATTTCGCCAGCGCGGTTCAGTGCGGCGATCCAGGCACGCAGGTCATCGTAGGCCAAGAGTCCTCCGTGGGAACTAAGGATTATAGAGCTTTTGCCCGAGGAAGCAGGGAGACCCGTGGCTGCCGCCCGCGGACCGACCCGGGCCTCGGTCAAGATCAGAATCCGGGATTTCGGTGGGATGATCATCGCTCGACCGGTCGGATTCCTGGCAGACACCTGCTCGATGTGCAGGAACGAGCATTTTGGAGAATTTTGTCCCGTCCCTCTCGACGAATCTCCGTGCAATGCCTATGATGGGAGTCTGATAAAACCTGTAGAGGATACGCAATGGCTGAACCAACCTATGAAGAGCTGAAGTCGCGTGTGGCGGAACTCGAAAAGCAGCAGGGCCAGCGCCGTTCCGGCTCCTTAGAATTTCGCATTGGGGAAAAAGGTGGCGTGAGTGTGTACGGCCTGGGTCGTTTTCCAACCACGCTGTACTACGAACAATGGATGCGGCTGCTCGACGCAGGCGACAGACTTCGGGAGTTCCTTGAGCAAAACAAGGAAAAGCTCAAGCTGAAGGGCTAGTGATTTCGTGCCGTCTGGGGAGCGAGAAACACAGTATCTCTACCTCACCACGCGCGGACGAAAAACCGGCCTCCCCCGCGAAATCGAGATCTGGTTTACCACCCGCAACGGCCGCTATTACGTGATCGCCGAGTACCCTAACTCCCATTGGGTCGAAAACCTGCGTGCCAATCCGCAGGTGCAGGTGCGCCTGGGATCGAGAAAGCTTCTCGCCCAGGCACGAGTTCTCTCAGCCGAGCTAGAGCCCGATCTTTATCATGCGGTCGAGGCTCTTTCTCGCGAGAAATATGGCTGGGGAGAAGGCTTGCCAGTCGAGCTGGTGCCGGAGGGAATCGGCTAGCTGCCGATCGCTGCCGTCGTCTCGAGCGCCACAGCGGCCCGAAACACTCAACGCGAGGAGGTTCGCCGCAAGACTCGCCCGAATCTAACTCGGGCTGGGCTCCTGGTGCCCGATGTGCTTAAACTGTTTTCATGTCCTCTCAAGATATTCTGAAGCTCCCTCCGCCGGCAGCCGATGCCCGCCTCGCCTACGGAAGCGATCCCAATCAATTCGGTGAAGTCCGTTTGCCGAGCGAGAAGGGCCCTTTTCCAGTCGTGATGAACCTCCATGGCGGGTTCTGGCGGGCGCAATATGATCTCAGTCATGCCGGACACCTCTGTGCCGCACTCAGCCAGAAGGGCATCGCCACCTGGAATGTGGAGTACCGCCGGGTGGGCAATCCCGGGGGAGGTTGGCCGGGGTCTTTCGAGGACGTTCGCAATGCTTATCGCTTCATTCCTCAGCTCGGCAAACGGTACAACCTTGACGTCGCCAAGGTGCTGGTCATGGGCCACTCCGCCGGAGGGCAACTCGCTCTCTGTCTGGCGACCCACGAGCCGGCCCTGACCCGGGTCCTCTCGCTCGCTGGCGTTCTGGATCTTACCCAGGCTTGGCAGCTTCATCTCAGCGACAATGCGGTGGTGGCCTTCCTCGGCGGCACGCCGAGCGAAGTGCCGGAGCACTATCGCGAAGCCGATCCCACGGCAGGCTCAGTCCCGCGGGCAACCATCGAATGGCTGATTCACGGCGCCGGGGACGACGTGGTGCCCTCCTACTTCAGCCGGAACTACGCCGAACAAAAGAAAGGTCGAGGCGAAGATGTACATTACTTGGAGGTCGCGACCGCCGGACACTTCGATCTGATCGATCCACGCTCCAGGGCGTGGCCAAAGGTCGAGAGCACCGTGCGCAACATGATGGGAGCTTAGGCTTCGCTTGAAAGCCTGAGTGCTTGCTGCGGTGAAAAGAGCGTTGTCAGCCTCATTCAAGATTGGGTCTCAAGCCGAGCCAATCGATCGGAGGAATCGGTGACTATAACGATTGCCCCGCCGGACCTTACTACACGGCCGCTGCGCGTGACGATTGAGCGCGCAATGCTGGCCCCGCCTGAGGTGCTGTTCCGTGCCTGGACGGAACAATTCGATCGCTGGTTTGCCGTCCCCGGGTCGGTGTTGATGAAAGGTGAAATCAACACTGCTTTCTTCTTCGAGACCGAATTCGAACGAACCCGGCACCCTCACTACGGCCGGTTCCTCCGACTGGAGCGCGACCGGCTGGTGGAACTGACCTGGCTTACGGCCGCAACCAAAGGTGCGGAGACGGTGGTGACGGTGGAATTCATGCCGCAGGGAGAAGGCACCGAGCTCCACCTCATTCACGCTGGCTTTCCGGATCTCGAGTCGAAGATTCGGCACCAGGAGGCCTGGCCCAAAGTGCTCGCCCATCTTGACCACGAAATGTCGCGCGCCGCCTGACCCTACCAGGGAACTCCCCTCTCCACCGTGATGCTTCGGACCCGCAATTGACCCGGTCGCTCGATCGCTATGCGGGGTTCGACCGGTGGCGGCGTCCTGCTCCCCACCGTGGGAAAATCATGACTTCCGTAACCTTCTCGTCCCCCGTGGCGAAGGAACATAATCGAAATGCCATGGAGCGCCGCAAGTCCAAGCGCATGAAAATGGTATTGCCGGTGAAGGTTACGCTCTCTGGCAGTA
>DASPVG010000159.1:0-17230 GCA_035622455.1 Terriglobales bacterium | reverse complement strand
AGGATGGACACGCAACCAATCCGAGCCTCTGACAACGATGAAAATGCTTGCGGCCATCAAGAGGACATTCAAGACGGCATAGGCCAAAAACACAGGACGTTCGGCCGGATGGCGCAAGTTCGTTTCGACGCTGCTCATGGTTCGAAGCACCCCCGAGGAGAGATTCCCACGATTCTCGACGCTCACCGAGTTCTAAGCCATTCCTGAAAGCATCCGTCTTTCAGGAAAACTCTATTGCGATCCCTTGCCAAGCGAGAAAAGGCCGCCCTCCCATGGGATCGAGGAAACGGCCCACGCCGTGCCAAATACGATCGATTCTGTGAGCGTCAATCTGTCGAACCCGGGAGGGTTACGCGCTCTTAGGCGCGGCCGCCTTACCTCCGGTTCCGGCCGAGAGCATAGCCTCCAGGGCTTGGTCAATCGTGAATGACGCAGCTTTTTGCCGCGGCGGGAATTCTTTGAACGTTTGCAAGAACTCCGTCACCACGGACGTCGCCGCTAATGCGATGAAGTCATGGTTGAGAAACCAATCGTAGTAAGTGTTCGAGGTGATATCCGCCCGCTCGAACGGATCCGTCCGCAGGTTGTACAGTTTGGGCACACGGAGCGGAGTGAAGGGTTCTGCCCAAACCCGCAACGTTCCCGGACAGCGCTGCTCCATGAACACCACCTTCCAGTTATCAAAGCGCACCGCGACCAGATTGCCGTCGTCGTCGAAGTAGATGAAGCCCTGGCGGGGACTCTTCTTTTCCTTGCCCGTGAGATAGGGCAGGAGATTGTATCCGTCGATATGTATTTTGAAGGTCTTGTCTCCAGCCTTGTAGCCCTTTTTGCACTTTTCCACGATGTCGGGCTCACCTGCCATGGCCAAGAACGTGGGCAGCCAGTCATGATGTTGAACGATCTCACGAGAAACCTTGCCGGCTGGAATTTTGCCAGGCCAGCGCACCACCAGCGGCACTCGGAATGCCCCCTCCCAATTCGTATCTTTTTCACTGCGGAAAGGGGTCATGGCGCCATCCGGCCAGGTGTTCATATGAGGTCCATTGTCGGTGCTGTACATGACGAAGGTGTTGTCGGCGATTTTGAGTTCGTCGAGCAAGTCGAGCACCTCGCCTACATTCTTGTCGTGGTCGATCATGGTGTCATGGTAGGGAGACTGCCAGCGGCCCGCCTGTCCCAGACTGCTGGGCTTAGTGTGGGTGCGAAGATGCATGTGAGTCGTGTTCAGCCAGCAGAAAAACGGCTTACCGGCTTTGTGTTGCTTCGTGATCCAATCTTTAGCAGCGGCCACGAACTCATCGTCACAGGTCTCCATTCGCTTCTTCGTCAGTGACCCGGTGTCTTCGATCTTCTGCTTTCCGACTCGCCCATAACGTGGGTCGAGCGAGGAGTCGTCCTTGTCGGTTGCCCAGCAGTGCAATACGCCTCTGGGCGAATATTGCTGGTTAAACTTCGGAAAATCCTTCTTCGATGGCCAGTCCGGTAGTTCCGGCTCTTCTTCCGCATTGAGATGGTAGAGGTTGCCGAAGAACTCATCGAAGCCGTGCACGGTAGGGAGGTATTCATTGCGGTCTCCCAGATGGTTCTTACCAAATTGGCCGGTGGCATAGCCGAGCGGCTTCAACAGCTCGGCAATGGTGGCATCGCCTGCTTGCAGACCGACGGTTGCCCCGGGACAGCCAACTTTCGTAAGCCCGGTGCGGAATCCGCTTTGTCCGGTGATGAACGAGGCGCGCCCCGCCGTACAACTTTGTTCGCCATAAGAATCGGTGAACATCATTCCTTCTCTGGCGAGCCGATCGATGTTCGGGGTGTCGTAACCCATAACCCCATGGCTGTAGCAACTCAGGTTTTGAATGCCGATATCGTCTCCCCAGATCACTAAAATGTTCGGTTTCTTGGGCATCTCTTTTACTTTGTCGGCCATGCGCTGAACTCCTCCATTGCTACCTTAAGGCAGAGTAACTACTGTACAGAATCCTCCCGTTCTGCGGCGGGGAAAACTGTTAAACACGACAGCCGGGGCGGGCTGTCACATGTGACAGTGGGTCGACCCTCCTCCCAGCCCTAAGCTGTTTGAAGTTACTTCTTGCGATCAAGCAGGACTATTGTCGAGTCCACCAACCGGACACCAAATCCGTAGATAAGAAGCCGCATCCGATGATTACCGACAATGTCGATCTCAGGCGAGAAGGCTCGAATGCCGAAAAGTGGAATTACGGCATCCGAACCTAGTCGATGTAGGATCGCTGAGAGAGCTGTCTGACAGAGAGAGAAGGAGAATAGTGATGCCGAGCAGCGAAATCAATACACAGATCGTCCCTGTCACCGTAGACAACTTCATTCGCGCCGAAACCGACTGGGTTTTTCGAAACGTGATTCAACAGCAGGGCGCTTTCGGAACGTTCCACCATTTCCGCGAGTTGGCGCCGCTCGATAAACAGGCTGTCCCCCGCGTCAACCGCGACACCCTCTATTCCGCTGCGATCTTTGATCTCGACGCCGCACCGGTAACGATCACCCTGCCCGATTCCGGGAACCGCTTCATGACGATGATGATTATCGATGAGGACCACTACGTGTACGAGGTCGTCTATGGTGCGGGCAACTACACCTTCAGTCGCGATCAGGTCGGCACCCGCTATGCAGTCGTAGCACTCCGAACCTTCGTCGATCCAGCAAACTCCAAGGATGTCGAACAGGTTCACGCCTTACAAGATGCGGTCAAGATCAGCCAGAAAAATCCGGGTCGTTTTGAATTGCCGAACTGGGACCAGGAAACCCAGCAAAGGCTGCGGGATGCGCTCAAGACCCTGGGCGCAACGCTGCCGGATCTAAGGCATGCCTTCGGTCGAGAGAAAGAGGTCGATCCAGTGCGGCACCTGATCGCGACAGCCACAGCCTGGGGCGGGAATCCGGACAAGGAAGCCATCTATCTCAACGTCACTCCAACCATGAACGATGGGAAAACCATCCACCAACTCAACATCCGTGACGTTCCGGTGGACGCTTTTTGGTCGATGACCGTCTACAACCGAGAGGGCTATCTCGAGCCCAACGGGCTCAACCTCCACAACCTGAACAGCATCACCGCCAAGAAGGATAGCGACGGCTCCATCCACGTGCAGTTTGGTGGCTGTGACGGCAAGATGCCCAACTGCCTGCCAATCATGCCGGGTTGGAATTATATGGTTCGGCTCTACCGTCCCCGGGCTGAGATATTGGACGGCCGATGGAAGTTCCCCGAGGCGGTTCCTCGACGGACGGCCTCGCGAGAGGAAGCTGCGTAGCCGGCCGTTTCCAGTTTGGGTTGGCGACGGCTTATGATCCAAATGTGATTCCCACCCGCCCGTGTCTTGCGCGGGTGGGGGATGTCACAGTTCTACGTCCATTAGTACTGCATGCAGATCCGGAGCTGGCGATCGGCTTCATCGATTGCGCGAATCGCATCGACCCGATGCCCGCCGAAGTCATGAGCGGCGTGCTGCAGGTGGTCTTTCGCACCGGCAAGCGCGTGAAGCGCAGCTTCAATTTCCGGGTGATTCCCCCGAGCTGGGGATGGTGACGAAAGTGCGATCATCAAGCCCAGAACGGCAAATGTACTCATCATCTTTTTTCTCATCGGTTTGCTAGTACCCCTTTTCTCCGAGTTCAACTCGGTTGGCGTTATCGTATCCAGCCATCGATCGATGCCTCAAGTTACTTTCGGAACGTGCTGACTTCTCGCCACAGGCGGGCGTTTTACCCATCTTGAAATTGCAGGCAAGCTCGAACGTCGCTTGCTGCGAAATGCCGAAGAATGAACTGCGACATTGGCGAATTGGTAACCGTCCATGAGCCGGAAGGGACAACCGCGAAAATATTCCGACCTGGCTGGGCCGACAAACGCAGTCTCCCGCCTCCGAAAGCAACCGCCATTCGACGCACATGCTACCAGCTCTATGCACGGGCATCAGTCGGACTCGTAGCCGGCCCTTTGCTCGACGGCCAGCTCTTTTCGGTTAAACTCTTTGCCGCGGACAATCGATGGTGGGCTTTCCTGCGGAGCCTCTTTGCGGCCAACGGTCTCGAACATTTCCAACGTACCTCACAGGCGATGGCGCATCGCATTGCTGCTTGCCGTAGGAGTTCTGGTCAACTATCTCGACCGAATCAATTTGTCGGTCGCTCGTGAGGCGCTCAGTGATTCATTTGCAGTATCGCTGGTTGGGTTCGGCTACCTGGCCAGTGCCTTCAGCTGGACTTATGCCCTGATGCAACTCCCCGCAGGGGTTTTGCTGGACCATTTCGGGGTGCGCCGCGTAGGTCGCCTGAGCACCCTGCTTTGGAGCCTGGCCTGTTTTGCCGCGGCCCTTGCTCCGGGACTGGGCTGGCTGTTCGCTGCACGGCTACTGTTGGGGGTCAGCGAATCTCCCACGTTTCCCGCGAATGCCAAGGCCATCGGGTACTGGTTTACGGGCAGCGAGCGAAGCCTGGCTACCGCCATCACGGACGCAGCGGCGAAATTTTCAACCGCCATTGGCGTTCCGTTCCTCGGTGTGCTGCTCCTGCATTTTGGCTGGCGCTGGAGCTTCGCCGCCACGGGATTCATCAGCTTCCTCTACTTCGTTTTGTTCTTTTGGGTTTACCGCAATCCAAACGAGGATGGCAGGCTCTCGGCTCGGGAGCGCGAATTCCTGATCGCGGGCGGTGCACAGCCGGAAGATCCCACCCGGGCCGTGGGAGTTCGTGCCCTCGGTTATCTGTTGCAACAGCGCAAAGTGTATGGTCTAGCTATCGGGTGGGGTGCGTACAACTACACCTTCTTTCTTCTTTTGAACTGGCTGCCCAGTTATCTTTCTCTTTCTCTGCACCTCGCGTTGCTCGAGTCGGTGCTCTACACCAGCTTTCCTTGGCTGGTGGCGACCTTCACCGATTTGATCATCGGTGGATGGCTGGTGGACGTGCTCATTGAGCGAGGCTGGAACGCGAATCGGGTCCGCTACAGCGTGATCGTAGGAGGAATGACGTTGGGTCTGTCGATTCTGGGCGCGGCGCGAACCGACAATCCGGCGGCGGCGCTGGTGTGGATCAGCCTGGCACTCGGCGGGCTGGCCGCCGCCGCACCCGTGGCCTGGGCGATCCCTTCCTTGATCTCACCCCGGGAGTGCGTGGGCACTCTGGGCGGCATCGTCAACTTCTGCGGCCAGATTGCGGCGATTAGCGCACCCATCGTAACCGGCTACAGCGTCTCCGCCACGCATTCTTTCCGAGCGGCGTTCTTCACTTCTTCCGCCATTCTTCTCCTCGGCATCGCAAGTTACATCTTTTTATTGGGACGCATCGAGCCCATTCCCGAACCAGCCGAGAGCGGCGGCTAAGATAGGATATGGAGTGCTCTCCGCCTGAGGGAAGAATCGCCGGTTATGCGAAAGCCATGGGTCAGCTCACCGGGTCGTTTGACGGTCCTCCGGCTGATGGTCCTAACATTATGCGTGTCCATCTTCGGCCACGGCGACGCGGCACCCCAGAAATTTCTGGTTTACCTCGGTACTTACAAAGACCACGGCGGCAAGGGGATCTATGCCTGTCGCTTCGACTCCGTGACCGGCCAGCTCACCTCTCTAGGCCTGGCGGTTGACAGCGCCGAACCGTCGTTTCTTGCGATAGCCGAAAACGGGAAATTCCTTTACGCCGTGAATGAGATTGTCAACTACCAGGACCAGCCCGCCGGTGCGGTCAGCGCGTTCGCCATTGAGAGGGAAAGCGGAAAGCTTTTGCTGCTGAATCAAGTCTCGTCCCAGGACCCGGGCCCGGCCCACATCATTCTCGACCGGAGCGGCCGTTACGCTTTGGTCGCTAACTACGAACGGGGCAGCGTCGCTGTGTTTCCCATCCTGCGCGATGGTCGACTCGGCGAGTCTGCGGCGTTCGTCCGCCACAAGGGCTCGAGCGTAGATCCGGAGCGCCAGAAAGGACCGCACGCTCACGCCATTGCGCTCTCGCCCGACAATCGCTTTGCCGTCGTCGCCGACCTCGGACTCGATGCGTTGCTCGTGTATCGTTTCGATCCGGCCCACGGCATTCTGGGCAGCGATCCCCAAATCGTGAAAACCGCCCCGGGCGCCGGCCCCAGGCACTTGGTGTTCGATTCGGCCGGCCGATTTCTCTATGTGATCAACGAGATGCAATCGACCATCGTGACCTATTCCTACGATGCGTCGAGCGGCAAGCTGCACGAGTTGCAAACGGTCTCCACTCTACCCGAGCGATATGCAGGCACGAAGGAGGCGGCAGAGATTGAAATCCACCCCTCCGGCAGATTTCTTTTTGCTTCGAGCCGCGGACACGACAGCATCGCCGTATTCGCCATCGATCCGAAGCAGGGCACGCTAAGCCTGGTCGAAATCGACTCGACCCGCGGAAAGACTCCGCGCCATTTCAGCCTCGATCCCACGGGTTCGTGGTTGCTTGCCGCCAACCAGGACTCTGACGAAATCGTTGTTTTTCACCTCAACCCCGAGAGCGGTCACCTTACCCCAGTGGGACAAGTACTCCAGGTACCCTCGCCGGCATGCATAAAGTTTGTTTTGGCTCCGTGAATCGGCCGGATTGCAGGCGGACCGCAAAACACCGGACGACCTCGAGGGACGTGTTCCATCTACATGGGGACGGGGCCAGAAGGCCGGCTCCGATGTTCGTACCGAGCCGACCTCATCCCCGCTGCCAGGCAGCCTAATCCGACGTAAAAGCGGCCCGTTCAACCGCAGGTTGGACCGCCCATCGAGTCAAAAACCCGCCGCAGCGCGGGGTAAATCTTGCGGTAGGTGGCATAAGCGCGCTGCATCACCGCGGAGACCTCCGGGTCGGGTGGGAGCCGCGACGCCACCCTCACGACCGCGTCGCAGGCATCCTCGACCGAGCTCCACGCCCCTGCGCCGGTGCCCGCCAGAATCGCAGCCCCGTACGCTGCGCCCTCTTCGGCCGCTACGATTTCCACCTCCCGCCCGTAAATATCGGCCTGGATTTGCCTCCACAGGGGAGATCGTGCCCCGCCTCCACCCAGCCGAATGGAGGTGACCGGAATCTGCATTTCTTCGAAGATGGTGAACGTGTCTTTGAGGCTGTAGGCCACACCTTCCATGATGGCCCGAATGATATGCCCGCGGGTATGCGAGGTTGTCAGACCCAGTAAGGCTGCGCGCGCGTTGGGATCGAGATGGGGTGTGCGTTCGCCCATGAGGTAGGGCACCCAGAAGGCGCCGTCAGAGCCCGCCGGTGCCGAACTGGCCTCTTCCGCAAGACTGTCGTAGGGGTCGCGGCCAGCCTTGGACGATGCTCCGAAACGATCGCGAAACCAGCGCAAGGATAAACCTGCAGCCTGCGTCACCCCCATCACATGCCAGCGTCGAGGGATGGCGTGGCAAAACGTGTGCAACCGTCCTTGCGGATCGAGCGCGGGACTATCGGTCGCGGCAAATACTACCCCTGAAGTCCCAATGGTCGCACTGACCGTGCCGGCACGCGCGATGCCCATGCCGACCGCGCCCGCCGCCTGGTCTCCCGCACCGGCAACCACGGGAGTTCCTGCCCGCAAGCCCGTGGCTTCAGCGCCCGCCAACGACACTCGTCCACAGACTTGCGGCGATTCATGGAGCGCCGGGAGTAGGCGCTCATCGATGCCGGTTCGGGCCAATACTTCCGCTGACCAACACCGGCCCGCCACGTCCAGCAGAAGGGTCCCCGAGGCATCTGCCACGTCAATGGCTCGCTCACCGGTGAGGCGGAATCGTACGTAGTCCTTCGGCAGCAGAACGTGTGCCGTGCGGCTCCAGTTCTGCGGTTCGTTCTCACGCACCCACAGCAGTTTGGTGAGGGTGAAATTGGTCAGGGGAGGGTTCAAGGTCAGCCGCATCAGGCCGTCCACACCGAACATTTGCGCAAGCTCGTGGCTTTGCTGTTCGCTGCGCTGATCGCACCAGATGATTGCATTCCGGATCAGCTCATCGCCGGCGTCGAGCAAAACTGCGCCATGCATCTGACCCGAGAACCCGACACAGGTGATGGCTTCGACGGGCAGATTCGAGGATTGAAAAGCTTGCCGGACCGCGAATCGACAGGCTCGCCACCAGTCCCGTGGATCCTGTTCAGCCCAGCCTGGTCGCAGGCTAGCGAAGGGCTGGTGCTCCGCCGATCCAGAGGCCACCACTTTGCCCGTCCCGTCGATGACGAGCGCGCGCGTGCCCCCGGTGCCGACGTCGATGCCTAAATATCGAATGCTACCTTCCAATGCCTCTCCTGTTCCATGTCCACGAGAATTGCGACCGGAGCAAGGCAGCCCATTCATCCTTAAAGAAATACTTTAAGGTTTAATCGATCGCGTTGAGGAACTCGGAGACAGCCTGGAACAGGAGCAGAGCGCCCGAATTTTACATCATCGGCATCAAATTCTGCTGGTGCTGCGCTCCGGGGAAGGCGCGCCACAGATTGGGCCAACCCTCAACCAAGCTGGACGGCGCCTTCATGGACCTCGGGGCGCGGGGTCAGGCGGATGCTGCCGTGGATTTGCTCTCGGAGAATACCAACCATTCGATGGTTGAAAACGGCAGGTAAACGTTTGGTCGATCGATCGAGGCCAGGGCGTTCCCGGTAATCTCCCGCAGGGCCGAAATCAGGTCATCGCTCGTGAAGCAGAAGCCGATCTCATCGGCAGCAATGATGGTCCCGGTGAACGCGCGGCTGAATAGGGAAGACTTGAAAAGCACACGTTTGCCCATCAGCTTGGCACTCGAAGCATGGGAGCCGATGAGCGACATGTTTCACACCTACCTTTCGCCAGTTTGCCGCGCACAGTGCGGCTTGAACAAGACTGCCGGCGCTTCTTCCGTTACCGGAGTAATGAGCGATCGGGTTGCGCTAAGATCACGGCATGCCCTCCGTGGGATTGGCCATCGCGGGGTTAACCACGGCTGTTCTGGTGATCGGCTTTTTCCGCCACCAACGCGGCCCTTTGCCTGTCTATGGCTGGTTGGGGCTGATCGCTTTGCTGGCAGCGGGATGTTTGCTGCTGCGTGGATTTCAGCCGGTGGCAATCTATTTCACGCCTCTGGCCTGGACTTGCTACATTCTGCTCGCCGACGCCGCCGTGCTTGCCATCCGCGGCTGTTCCCAGCTGCATGACAATCCGCGTCAGTTTGCCGGGGTTGCCGCGCTTTCGATTCCGCTCTGGCTCATTTTCGAGGCTTACAATCTCCGTCTCGAAAACTGGGTGTATACCGGGGTTCCCGAGTCCTGGCCGTTTGCCATACTCGGCTACGGATGGTCCTTTGCCACCATCACTCCCGGCATCGTTGAAACCGCCGACCTGATCGAGTCCTTCCGATGGTTTCAAAGTTCCACTCCGGTGCGCTTTTCCGCCAGAACCCAGGGTGCCATGATGTTTTTTGGCGCCCTCTGTCTGATCCTGCCACTGGTCGTGCCGCAGCCGCTTGCAGCGCGCCTATTTGTGCTGGTCTGGGTCGGCTTCGTATTTCTTCTCGACCCATTGAACTACCGTCGCGGGCTGCCCTCGTTGATGGGCGACTTTGCCGAGGGCCGTCGCGGTCGGTTCTACTCCCTGCTGGCTTCGGGTTTTGTTTGCGGATGGTTGTGGGAATTCTGGAACTACTGGGCCGCTGCCAAGTGGCATTACATATTTCCCATGTTTCAGTCCTGGAAGATCTTTGAAATGCCGGCTCCGGGTTATCTAGGATTTCTCCCCTTTGCCCTCGAATGCTTCGTCATGTATGTAACCGCCGCCTGGCTGCTGAGGCTTCCGCGGTTCGAGCCTGTCGAATCCACCCATCCGGGCAGGGAAGACGCGAAAGCCTGAGCCGCGCCATGGACTGCTGGTTTATGGCTCGCGAGGAATCACCTGGTACTGCTCCAGCTTTCCGTCCGGCATCTCGTAGGTCCAAGCCTCGAGGGTTTTGCCAGGAAATTTGATCTGATAGATGCGCATCTTCATCCCCCCTCGGAGCGCCTCCTGGGTCTCGACAAACTGCTGAGGCGCTCCCAAAGGTCCGAGACCCGCCGCGATGTCGCTCAAGGCCTGTTCACTGAAGTAAAAGTTGGCATTGTCGGTGAACAGCGATCGATCGATTGCGCCGTGCTCCAGCCCGAGGAAGATCTTGCGTGCCTGCTCAAGTTTTTCCGACGCCGCCCGATCTTCACTGGCGAGGAGGAAGGGGGCAAGGGCGCGAGCAATTTCCTGTGCGGCTCCGACCGCATCCTGGTTCGTCATGGTCGCTATTGCGATTCGCTCATCGGGAAAAACCAGGTTCTGCGCGGTGAACCCGGAGACTTCTCCTCCATGGGATAGCACCCGATGTCCAAACTCGGAACGGACGCCCACACCCAACCCGTAGCCGGTTCCCAATCCGTTCTTGAGCACTACCTCACGCTCCAACTCGTCGTAGGAAACCGGCTTCATCAACCTGCGGTCCATGATGGAAACGTCCCACTTGGCTAAATCTCCCACCGGCATGGCCAGCTCGCCGGCGGCGAAAAGCCACCCTGGTCCTTCTTTTGGAGCCGGGCGCAGCGGGCCCAGAGCGTAACGCATGTAGCCGGAGGCATCGGTTGCTCCGAGTTTCTCCTTATCGATGTTGGCCACGCTCGTCATCGCGAGCGGGGTAAAAATCCGCTGCTGAAGAAACTCGAGTAACGCCATGCCGCTGGCCTTCTCCACGATCAGGCCGGCAATCACGAAATTGGTATTGCTGTACTGCCATTTTGTGCCGGGATCAAAATCCAGGGGTTTCCGCGCCCACCGCTCAAGGATTTGCTGCGGGGTCACGGGCCGGAGCATCTCCGGCATGACATAGTCCTGCGGCCAGTAGTCCTGATAACCCGACGTATGCGACAGCAGTTGCCGGATCGTAACCTCGTCCGCCCGCGTCAAGCCGGGAAGAAATTTGGCGACTTTATCCTCTAGTGAAAGCTTGCCTTGCTCCGCCAAAAGTAGCACGGCCGCTGCCGTAAATTGCTTGCTGATCGAACCAATGCTGTAGCGCATGTCCGCCGTGGCTGCAACGCGCGACTCAACCCGCGCTGCGCCATACGCCTTGAGATAGGCAACCTGCCCTTCCCTCACCACCGCAACGGAAACGCTGGGCACGCCTGTCTTGGCCAGACGATCTTCGACAATTTTGTCGATTGTCGGGCCGAGCTCGGGAGGGAGCTGGGATTGGCCGATGGCCAGACCCGCTGCGGTGAAAACCAGAATGGGGCTCAGGAGGTGGAGAAGAGCAGGCCGCCGCATGGGAGTCTCCTTGGAAAAAACCGGGGACAGTGTAGCACGCATGCGGTTGAGGGCGGGCCCCGCATCGTGAAGAAGAACCCCGGATTCCGGCCACAGGAACGAGCGATACCGTCGTCGCTTCGCGCTTCCTTATTTTGGTTGCCGCTCGAAGAATTGAAATTTGTCCATGTGGGCAGGGACGGCCACATCAAAGAACCCCACCATCATCTCGTTATAGGTCTGGTCGCCCCATGTGACCGCGCTGTCGGGATCCGGGTTATGGCGATTGTGCCGCGAGTTGTCGTAGATCCCTACGGCCTCGAGCTTGGTTCCGGCTTTCAGCAGCCGCGGTTGCGCCAGACGATAGCTTAGCTGCCAATAAAAATCGTAGTTCACCCGCAACAGAGTCTCGACTCTGCCATCCGGATGAAGCAGATTGTATTCAAAACGTTTTCCGCGAAGGTGCATATGGGGAAAAAAGCTGAGCAATGTGCAGTCGTTCGGCAGCGTGCCGTGAACCTCCACCCGGTAATTCTCTGCCCCTGGGGGGATCGGAATGGTGTCGTGATCGTTGGCGAGTTGCAAGGTGATCACCCGCTCGGACGGAGCGTGCTTGGAAAAGACCACGCCTATACTCGTCTGATCCTTGGCTTCATGGCCATTGGTGGTGTAGTGCATCTGGAATATCAGGTCGGAGTGCGCCGGAACGAACTTTGCCATTGCATCCGGCCACTGGTCGGGCGAACTCCCCGGGGCATAGACCAGAAGCATGTCGCTCTTGGTTTCGTGGGCCGCGTGCCGCAGATGTTCATCCGCGAGACTCGAGGCAGTGAACGGCACACCGATCGGAGCTGCCCGCAACCAGTCGGAGTCAGGCGGGCGAATATAGACGACGGCATGGTGCACATGCTCCCGACTCGAGGGGCGCACCTCCGACATCTCGACCCATCGATCCGTTGCAAACTTGGTGGGCACGATTTCATAGGTGTACTCGAGATCTCCTGCTTGAGGGATCAAGACCGCCTGCGGCATCTTGAATACTGCGTCCGGTCGCGGGATGTTCCATCCCTCTGTCCGGTGCGGAGGCGGAGGCGCATCTTGTCGATCTCCAGCCGATGCACCGCCGTCCGCCCATGCCGACAAGGTGGAGATTTCCCCCGCTGTCAGGGACGGATCGTTCGCAAAATGCCCGCAGCAGGGATCGGCAAACCAGGGCGGCATGGCCTTTGTGCCGACGGCAGCACGAATCTGATCCGCCCACGGCCGTGTCTCCTGATAGCTCACGAACGACTGTCGCGCGATCTCCCCCGGACGATGGCAACTTTGGCAATGCCGTTCAAGGATGGGTACGACGTCGCGATAAAACGTCGGAACCGCGGCCCGGTTCTGATCGACGCGGTTCCTGCCAAGGAGGGGAGCGAGGAAAACCCCCGCGAGAATGAGGGCAGCTACTTTGGCAGAGCAGGGCACCCGTGAACAGTTATATCAGCTGGCGGCAAGATCTTTCTCCCCTACCGCGCCAGGCATGCTCAAGCGGCCTCGGGCTTGACGTCACGGTCCGCGAGCACTTCGAGAAAGGCGGCCAGCCATGCCGGGTGGGCTGGCCACGCCGGCGCGGTCACCAAGTTGCCGTCCACGCAGGCCTTGTCGATGGCTACGGCGACATACGTTCCCCCGGCCGCCGCTACCTCCGGCGATACCGCGGGATAGCAACTCGCTCGTCGGCCTTTGAGGGCTCCCGCAGCCGCCAGGAGCTGTGCCGCGTGGCAGATTGCCGCAATCGGCTTCTGCGCCTCGGCGAAATGACGGACCACCTCGAGCACACGCGGATTCAGACGCAAATACTCCGGCGCCCGTCCACCGGGAAGCACAAGCGCATCGTAATTTTCCGGCCTGATCTCGTCGAAATTCCCATTCAGGACGAAGTTGTGACCTCTCTTCTCACTATAGGTCTGGTCGCCCTCAAAATCATGGATTGCGGTGCGCACGAATTCCCCTGGCTTCTTTCCCGGACAGACCGCTATGACCGAGTGTCCCACCATCTGCAATGCCTGGAATGGGACCATTACTTCGTAATCTTCGACATAGTCGCCCGCCAGTAGGAGAATCCGCTTCGGTGGCATCTTGCCCTCCACGGCTATTGTGCCAGAAATGACTAGTTCGGCGGCAAGGAACGATGAGAAGCATGCCGAGGTATTTTGTAGTACCGCAGCCACCATCGGTTCGACGTTCGCCGCCCGCCGCGCCGGGATGTAGCAGGCGGCAAGAGCAATCAAAATCAATAAGGCCGAGCTGAGCGCACCAAGAGAACGATAGAAAGCTAACACTCATCTCTCGAAGGTACAAAGGGGATCCTTGAAAACACCAATTTTGCACCGCGAATTAGACTAGAGGCCAGGGTGAGGAAGTGCGGGTTCTTAGGGGTTCCGGCGTCGACTCAAAAAGACGCCGGCCGCCGTGCCAGGTACGTCACGAGAAGCCTCAACTCTTTCGTAAACTGACCTCCAGGCTGTACCATAAACAGTCACTTCTCCCGGGGGACTCGATCATGTTCTTTTCAAAGCTATCCGCCTGCCGAATCGTGTGCTGGACGGTTCTCGCGACCAGTCTGGGATCGAGCGGCGTCGCGCAGCGCGAAACCAAAGAACGCCAAGTTGCCGAGCTGTCTCAGCCCACCGATACCAAGGCCAATGCCGGAAAAAACGAGCAGGACCCGCTGTTCAAGGGCATGACCTATCGCCTAATCGGCCCATTTCGCGGCGGCCGCTCGCTGACCGCGGCGGGAGTTCCCGGCGACCCTAGGACTTACTACTTCGGCGCCACGGGGGGCGGAGTATGGAAGTCCACCGATGCTGCCACCACCTGGCATCCCGTCTTCGACAAAGAACCGGTCTCGGCGATTGGAAGCATCGCGATCGCACCCTCGGATCCGAATATCGTTTATGTCGGAACGGGTGAGGCTTGCATCCGCAGCAATATCTCGCATGGCGACGGAATCTATAAGACCGTCGACGGCGGCAAGACCTGGAAGAACATCGGTCTCAGGGACTCGCGCGCGATTGGCAAGGTGATTGTCGATCCCCGCAACGCGGATATCGTGTACGTGGCGGCGCTCGGCCACCCCTTTGGCCCGAACAGCGAGCGCGGCATCTTCCGCACTACCGATGGCGGCAAGACCTGGGAGAAGGTTCTTTATAAAGACGAGAACACCGGCGGAATTGACATTGCCTTCGATCCCCACAACTCCCACATTCTGTTTGCGGCACTATGGGAAGCGCGGCGGACGCCGTGGAGCCTCTCGAGCGGCGGACCCGGCAGTGGGCTGTATCGCTCGAACGACGGCGGCTCAACCTGGAAGATGCTGAGCGAACATGGTTTGCCCAGTGGTCCGTACGGTCGCATTGGGGTGGCCGTTTCCGCCAACTCCGATCGTGTTTACGCTTTGATTGAGGCCCCGGAAGGAGGCCTCTACCGTTCTGACGATGGCGGCCAGAGTTGGGAATTAGTGGATGATAATCGGGCATTGTGGCAGCGGGCCTGGTACTACATGCACGTGATCGCGGATCCGCAGTCGCCAGACACGGTTTACGTTGCCAACGTGGAGTTTTATAAGTCCACCGACGGAGGCCACTCCTTCAATAAGGTCAAGGTGCCCCATGGCGATAATCACGGCTTGTGGATTGATCCCCAAGACTCCAAGCGCTTGATCGTTTCTAACGATGGTGGGGTTACCGTGAGTCTCGATGGCGGCAAGACCTGGAGCCAAGAGGACAACCAGCCGACGGCGCAGTTCTATCACGTGATTACGGACACGCGTTCCCCGTATTACGTCTATGGATCGCAGCAGGATGCCGGAACCGTGGCCATTGCCAGCCGCAGCAACGACCGATCCATCGACCGCCAAGATTGGTATGACGTGGGAGGTGGGGAGGCGGGATACATCGCGCCCTATCCGCCCGATCCGGACATTGTCTACGCCGGCGAATACGAAGGCGTCATTACTCGCTTCGATAAGCGTACCGGACAAATCAAGAACATCTCCGTGCAGCCGGAGATCAGCGATGGCGGCGGTGCCGCAATCCTGGAACACCGTTTTCAATGGACGGCTCCCATCCTGATTTCGCCTCACGATCCGAACACTCTGTACCACGGTGGAGAACGGTTGTTCAAGACGACCGACGCGGGCATGCATTGGGAAGCTATCAGCCCCGATTTAACGCGCAATGACAAGAGCAAACAGCAGGTCTCGGGTGGTCCGATTGATAAGGACGACACCGGCACCGAGTATTACGACACCATCTTTGCCATCGCCGAGTCGCCCTTGGCCAAAGACTTAATCTGGGTAGGCACCGACGACGGACTCATCCAGATCACGAAGGATGGCGGTCGCAGTTGGACCAACATCACTCCCGGTAGCCTGGCGGAGTGGAGCCGGATCAGCCAGATCGATGCCTCCCCGCATGACCCGGGAACGGCTTACGTGGCCGTGGACCGACATCAGTCTGACGACATGCACCCCTACATCTATAAGACGAGCGATTACGGAAAGACCTGGACATTGCTTGGCAAAGGAATTCCGGAGAATACGTTTGTCCGCGCCGTGCGCGAGGATCCCAAGCGTCGCGGCTTGCTCTATGCCGGCACCGAAACCGGTGTCTACGTGTCTTTCGATGACGGGGTAAATTGGCGGGCTCTCCAGCTGAATCTTCCCACCACACCGGTGCACGATCTCGTCATCAAAGATGACGATTTAGTCCTCGCTACCCACGGACGGGCGTTCTGGATTCTCGACGACCTCTCACCCCTGCGGCAATATAAGCCGGAAATCGCAACCCAAGATCTGCACCTCTATACTCCCCGCACGGCAATCCGTTATCAGACCGGGAGCGAAGAGCCTGCGGAGTCGATCCTGGTGGGCCAGAATCCTCCAACCGGAGCCCTGATTGACTACTTCCTAAAGAGCAAGCCCAAAGCTGAAACCGTCATCGAGATCCTCGATGGAAGCGGAGCGGTTATTCGAAGATATTCCAGCACCAAGACCCAGAAACTCGAAGAGCCGTTGAATCCGGACGACAAAAAACCGGAGAAGCAGATCCAACCTGAATCTGGCCTGAACCGATTCCTTTGGGATTTGCGCTATGAGGGAAGCAGCCAGGTCCCCGATTATTATCTCTGGGAATACAAAGACGGCAGCCGCGGCCCCCTGGCCTTGCCGGGAAAATACCAGGTGCGTATAACCGTAGATGGGCGCACACAGACGGCGCCCTTTGCAGTCAAGCTTGATCCCCGCGTGCACGTCGAACAGGCGGACCTAGAAAAGCAGTACTCCTTGCTGATTCAGATTCGCGATGAGCTGAGCCGGGTTTACGACACGGTCAATCAGATCCAGGATGTCCGCTCCCAATTAGAGGGAGTCAAGAAGCGCCTTCCCGAAAATGCCAGCAGCAAACCTGTGTCGGCGGCCGCCAGCGAGTTGGACCAGAAGATGCTCTCGGTGCGCGATGAGCTGGTGCAGCTGAAGATAAAGTCCGATGAGGATTCAGTGTCTTATCCCCAGCGGGTGGATAGCAAACTGGCAGCCTTGGCCATGACGATTGGGAATTGGACCGATTCTGCCCCCACCCAAGCGCAATATCGCATCTTTGAAAAATTGAGAGGACAGGCGGAAGATGCGATCGCTCACTGGAGCACGCTCGAAAAAACAGACCTAGTGGGGTTTCAGAAGATGATGGCAGGACAGAACATTCAAGCCATTGCCGTCCCACCTGCCGAGAGTGAAGGATCCCGAGGTGAGGGGCCGAAGTAGTCGGCTGATTTCTCGGCGATTCTTGCCGGACCGTGAAATGCTTGCGCCGTGAGGATTTGAACTGCAATCAGTTCGTCTGGACAATCCCCGAAGGAGAGGCCGAATAGCTGTGGATTCCGGTAAACCCGTAAACAAACGGCGTTGCCGTGAAACTCCAGTTG
>DASPVG010000158.1:0-16979 GCA_035622455.1 Terriglobales bacterium | reverse complement strand
GAGTCCAGAGCATTGTCACCGGGGGCGGTTTCGGGCGCCCGGTGAGGTCATTGTCTCGAGGCCACAAAAGGGGTAACCGCGTCGAGTGAACCGGTGCTTGGATTTCGAGCCGGCACAACGGGTGACCTTCTCGTGGCGCTTTAGTTGAGGAGAAACGATGCGTGCGGGCAAGCTAGTTCAACACATGAAAACCAACGCTGAGCGCATGTCGGATGCCGTCATTGAGAAGATCAGGCGCTCGGACCGGTGCAGCGAGCTGTTACAGAAGGTTCCGGCTGATGAGCAAAGGCGATCCGGGGAGGAAATTTACCGCGATTTAACCGACTGGTTGGCCACCGAAACCGACTCGAGCATCAAGGAGCGATATATCGCGTTGGGCATGCGTCGTGCCGAGCAGGGAGTTCCTTTCAGTCACTTGTATTGGGCGGTGTGTATTGCGCACGAGCACCTGTGGGAGTACATGCAACAGGAGTGCTTGCTCGACGAGCCGGTTGAGTTCTGGGGTGGTGTGGCACTGCTGCGATCGCTCAGCCAGTTTTTCGATCGTGCCCTGTACTTCGCCCTGCTAGGTTATCAGCAGGCGGGCAGCGGTGAACTGGCTGGTGTGTCAGCCGCTTAGGTGAAAGGCAGACCGTATGAAACCTCCGCTACGAGGTTCACTCGACAACTCGAGAACGCGATCGGCGCTAGTCCTTCTCATGGCCTTGTTCATCTCTCTCAGCGCAGGCTTGACCTTCGGTTTAAGCAGGGTGTCCCCGCTTGCCTCATCCCCATCGGTACAACCAGGGGAAACGACCGCGGGATCCCCTGAGGAGGAACATGGCCTCTCGGCGAAGCCAGAGGAGGTTGCCCGTCTGTTCAACTTCCCGATCACCAATTCTATGGTTGTGTGTTGGCTCGTGGCCGGCGGTTTGATCATCTTTGCGCATTTTGCCACAAGGAACATGAAGCCGGTTCCGAGCGGCGCACAAAATGTTCTGGAATGGCTGGTGGAAGGGCTGTACAAGTTCATGACAGGAATCATCGGGCCACACCTGGCAGAGCATACGTTCTGGTTTTTCGCCACGATTTTTATCTTCATTCTCGCCGCGAACTGGGTGGGTCTGATTCCGGGAGTCGGTACGATCGGGTGGGGGCACGATACCCCTCACGGTTTTGTGATCACCCAGCCGCTGTTTCGTGGCGCCAACGCTGATGTCAACATGACGCTCGCGATGGCTTTGGTTTTCTTCGCGTGCTGGATCGTGTGGGCGCTGCAGGAAGTTGGTGCCCGGGGAATGGCCAAAGAGTTGTTCGCACCGAAGGGTGAGGTCACCGGCGTGCTCAAGCCGCTGATGATCGTCATATTCTTTGCGGCAGGTTGTCTGGAGATCGTCTCGATTTTGTTCCGGCCCATCTCTCTAACATTTCGTCTCTACGGAAATATCTTTGCCGGCGAAAACATGTTGCACACAATGTCAACGATGGTTCCCGGTTTAAGTTGGTTGCTGCCGATTCCGTTTTACTTTCTGGAATTACTGATGGGTCTGGTGCAGGCAATGGTCTTCATGTTGCTGACCGCGGTCTTTACCGTGCTGATGTGCCAACACGAGTCAGAGAAGCCAGCGCCGGCGCATGGTTGAGATCGGAATCTCGAAGGCCTGACTCTAGGGCGAGGCCGCCGGGAAAGAAAGGAAAGGAAGAATCCGATGAACGGAAGCATTCACGTAGGTCTAGCGGCACTTGGGGCAGGCCTTGGCGTCGGTTTGGTCGGCCTGGGGGCCTCGATAGCAGTCGGACGCAATCCCGAAGCCTCCGCGAAAATCATGGTCCAATCGATTCTCGCGATTGCCTTCGCGGAAGCGATCGTGTTCTACGCTTTGTTCCTGGTGAAGTAGAGGAATTGACGACGACAGACGCGGGGGCTCGCTCTTCGAGAACTTGAGAGGCGACTATGAATGTCCTGAGTTTATTGGCAATGGTCGACAGCGGAGGGACCGTACAACAACTCGCCGATACTTTCGGTGTGGACTGGCCCCACCTGGTTGCCCAAATCGTCAGCTTTGCGATTGTCTGCCTGGTTCTGCAACGCTATGCCTACAAGCCGGTCCTCAAAATCTTGGCTGAGCGGCGCCAGCAGATCGCCCAGGAGCTTGCCGACGGCGAAAAGATAAAGGCGGAACTGGCCCGGACCGAGGCCGAACGAGAGGAAGTATTGCTCAAGGCCAATCGGGAGGCGGCCAAGTTGATCGAAGAAGCACGCGCCGCCGCTCGCCGCGTCCAAGAACAGGAAACCCAAAAGGCGATTGCTGCGGCTGAACAGATCATCGTCAAAGCGCGCGAGGCCGCAGCCCAGGAACACGCCCGAATGTTCGTGGAGCTGAAAAGCGAAGTCGGGAGGTTGGTGCTGGAAACTGCCTCCGTTGTCACCGGCAAGATTCTGACCGCGGAAGATCAGCGGCGGTTGGCCGAGGAAACAGCCAGGCAATTGGCACCGGCGGCCTAGCGGAATCGGAAAATGCGAGCATGAAACCGACCAAGGATATTCGCCGCGAGGCAAAGCAATTATTCCGCTTGTGTCTTGTCGACGGCGTGCTCGATGAAGCCCGCGTCCGCAAGGTCGTCGAAGGAGTGCTCGCGTCCAGGCCCCGCGGCTACCTGCCGCTTCTGAAATTCTTCGAGCGGTGGGTGAGGCTAGAATATGCGCGGCATACCGCCGATGTCGACAGCGCTGTACCTTTGCCGTTCGATCTCGCGGCCCGCGTCCGGGCCGGGGTGGAGCAAGCGTATGGCCCGGGAATGATGACGCGGTTTGCTACCGATCCGGCGCTGATCGGGGGCATGCGAATTCAAGTAGGGAGTGACGTTTACGACGGCAGCATTCGCTCCGAGCTTGCGGCTTTGGCGAAGGTCTGGGGGATTCCCAGCACGAACGGATGGGACGCGTCGGCGTGACGATCTTCGCAGGAAACAAAATCAGGTGGAACCGATATGGCTGACCTACTAAAGGAACTGGAAGCGCAAATCACCGGTGTCAGGACAACCGCAGCGAAACAGAACGTGGGCACGATTCGCGAGATCGGCGACGGCGTCGCTCGCGTCGAAGGTCTTACCGATGCAATGCTCAACGAGATGCTCGACCTGGGGCATGGCATCACCGGACTCGCCTTGAATCTTGAGGAAACGGAAGTTGGAGTGATCATTCTGGGTGACTATACCGAGCTCGAAGAGGGCGATGAAGTCCGCACCACAGGCAAGTTGCTGCAGGTTCCAGTGGGCATGGAGCTGTTGGGGCGAGTCGTGAATACGCTGGGAGAGCCGGTGGATGGGAAAGGCCCGCTGAACAGCAAGATTGCCTATCCCGTCGAAAAACTTGCGCCCGGTATTATCCCACGCCGTTCCGTGAGTCAGCCGGTACAAACCGGCATTATGGCGATTGACGCCATGATTCCGATCGGCCGCGGCCAGCGCGAGCTGATCATCGGCGATCGGTCCACTGGAAAAACCACCATTTGCATCGACACCATCATCAGCCAAGCTCGTCTGAATCAGGCAGCCAAAGCTGCCGGGGATCATGACTATCGCCCGCTTTACTCGATCTACGTTGCCATTGGTCAGAAGCAATCGAGCATTGCCCGGATTATTCGCGTGCTCGAAGAAGCGGGCGCGTTGCCCTACACCATCATCGTCGCATCCCCTGCTGCCGATTCGGCCACCAGTCAGTATCTCGCGCCTTTCGCCGGGGCAGCCATGGGCGAGTGGTTTATGGACAATGGGATGGATGCTTTAATCATCTTCGACGATCTGTCGAAGCACGCCGTGGCCTACCGGCAGGTTTCCCTCGTGTTGAAGCGGCCGTCGGGTCGCGAAGCCTACCCGGGAGATGTCTTTTACCTTCATAGCCGCTTGCTCGAGCGGGCGGCGCGGGTCGGGGAAAAGTACGGTAACGGATCGCTTACCGCTCTCCCGATTATTGAAACCCAGGCCGGTGACGTTTCCGCCTACATCCCGACCAACGTCATTTCCATTACCGACGGCCAGATTTATTTGGAAACCGATCTGTTCTATCAGGGTGTGCGCCCGGCCATTTCCGTGGGTCTTTCGGTATCCCGCGTAGGTTCCGCAGCGCAGCTGAAAGCCATGAAGCAAGTTGCCGGCCAGCTCAAGGGAGATCTCGCGCAATTTCGGGAGCTGGCAGCCTTCGCGCAGTTCGGCTCCGAACTCGACGCCAAGACCCAAGCCCAGATTGATCGCGGCAAGCGCATCATGGAGATCTTCAAGCAGCCGCAGTACAGCCCGATTCCCTTCGAAGTGCAGGTAGCTGTGCTCTGGGCTGTCCAGAATGGCTACCTAGACGATGTGCCGGTGGATCGGATTAAGCAATTTCAGGCGCAATTGACGGAGTTCCTGGGGACGCGTAAGTCAGAACTGCTGCGCAAGATTGCCAAGGAGAGAACGCTCAGCGCCGACTTAACCAAGGAAATCAAGGACGCGGTCGACCAGTTCAAACAGACCTGGCGATGAAGGCGAGATTGCCTGGGAAGCGGCGGGGTACAGGGCTGAACACCATCGATTATGCATAGTCTTCGGGATCTACGGCGGCGGATTCGCTCGATCGGCAGCACGGAACAGATTACCCGCGCCATGCAGATGGTGGCGGCCTCGAAGATGCGAAAAGCTCAGGAGGCAGCCCTCGCGGGGCGGCCTTTTGTACAGCTCCTCTACCGGATTCAGCGTGAAGCAACGGCGAGAGCGGGCGTTTTTAAGAACCCGCTGCTCGAAGTCCGCGAAGTTCGCAAGCGCGCCGTCGTTCTGATCGCGGCGGACAAGGGCTTGTGCGGGCCGCTCAACACCAACTTGTTCCGCCTGGCGGCGGAGTTCGATCCCGAGTCAACGGTTTTCATCACCGCGGGACGAAAGGGGGCCCAGTTCATCGCCCGCACGCGGCGGCAACTGGTTGCGGAGTTTACGTACGCAGACACACCTCGATATGCGGAAGCAAGGGCGATTTCTGCCTTCGCTCGCGACCTCTTCTTGAAACGAGAGGTGGACGAAGTCCAGATTCTGGCCACCCGTTTTGTGAATACCCTTACGCAGAACCCGCTATGTGTGGGCTTTCTTCCCATAGGCGAAGTCAATATCCCCGGCATTAAGATGACGGACAAACTGGCCGCTGATACTGCCGAGGTAGTGTTTGAGCCTAGTCCGGAGGCCATTCTGGGTTATCTCCTCTCGCACTATCTGGACATTTACATGTATCAGGTGTTGCTGAATGCCAAAGCCAGCGAGCAAAGCGCCCGCATGGTGTCGATGAAGAATGCTACGGAGAACGCGGAAAGCCTGATCAAGGACTTGACCTTGGAATACAACAAGCTGCGGCAGGGCAATATCACCAAGGAATTGTTGGAGATTGCCGGCGGACAAGCCGAGTAAGGCAGGCGGAGGAGATTAAATCGCTCAAATCGGGTGTGACTATGAATACAGGCAAAATTGTTAAGGTGCTGGGTCCGGTGGTGGATGTCGAGTTCCCCGAAGCGCTACCCCCCATCTTCAATGCGCTGAGTGTTGAATACACCGTACAAAACCAGCCCACGAAGGTGATCCTCGAAGTGCAGCAACATCTCGGGGATCAGTTGGTGCGGACAATCTCGATGTCCGGCACCGAGGGCCTCAAACGCGGCTTCGAGGTTGCCGACAGCGGTCGACCGATCTCCGTGCCCGTAGGCGAAGGTGTCATGGGGCGGATGCTCGATGTGACGGGGAATCCCGTGGACAACCGCGGACCGGTGGACGCCGAGAAGTACTATCCCATCCATCGTCCGCCGCCACCGCTCGTGGATCAAACGACGTCCCCGCAGGTGCTTCCCACGGGTATCAAGGTTATCGATTTGATCTGTCCTTTCCTCAAGGGCGGCAAGGTGGGTGCCTTTGGCGGAGCCGGGGTGGGCAAGACCGTGGTGATCATGGAACTGATTAACAACATCGCCAAGCTGCATGGCGGCATGTCCGTTTTCGTCGGCGTCGGCGAGCGTTCCCGGGAAGGCAATGATCTTTATCGCGAAATGTCCGAAGCTGGAGTGATTAAGCAGGATAGCCTGCGCCAGTCCAAGATTGCTCTGGTGTATGGCCAGATGAACGAACCCCCGGGGGCTCGCTTCCGCGTGGCCCTGTCCGGCCTGGCGATCACGGAATACTTTCGTGACGAGAAAAACCAGGATGTGTTGCTTTTCATCGACAATATTTTTCGTTTTTCTCAAGCTGGCTCCGAGGTTTCGGCTTTGCTGGGGCGCACCCCCAGCGCCGTGGGATACCAGCCAACCCTGGCGGCGGAAATGGGAGTACTGCAGGAACGAATCACCTCTACCAACAAGGGTTCCATCACTTCATTCCAGGCCGTCTATGTTCCCGCCGACGACTTGACCGATCCGGCGCCGGCCACCACCTTCGCACACTTGGACGCCACCATCGTTCTCGAGCGTTCGATCGCCGAACTGGGTATCTATCCGGCAGTGGATCCTTTGGCCTCTACCTCCCACGCTCTGGCGCCCGAAGTTGTGGGCCAGGAGCACTACGACACAGCGCGTGGGGTGCAGAGAGTACTGCAGCGCTACAAGGATTTGCAGGACATCATTGCGATTCTCGGAATGGATGAACTTTCGCCCGAGGACAAGCTAACGGTATTTCGTGCCCGCAAGATTCAACGCTTCCTCAGCCAGCCGTTCAGCGTCGCCCAGGTTTTTACCGGTCGTGAAGGCAAGCAGGTTCCGGTTGCCGAGACCGTCCGCGGCTTTAAGGAGATCCTGGAGGGCAAACATGACGACATCCCGGAAGGAAACTTCTACATGAAGGGCACGATCGATGAGATCAAGGACAAGGAATTGAAAGCAGCCTGAGTGCTCGAATCGAACGCGACAAGTAGGTGAACATGGCCAACACCATCAGATTGGAGATTGTGACTCCGGAAGCTACCGTCTACTCGGAAGATGTCGATATGGTCACGCTGCCAGGTGTCGAGGGCCAGATGGGCGTTCTCCCTCATCATGTCCGGCTGATGACCCAATTGGTACCGGGTGAACTGATCGTGCGCAAAGCCGGACACACCGATTACCTGGCGGTGGGTGAAGGTCTGGTCGACGTAACCGGCGAGCGCGTATCGATCTTGACCAATATGGCGATTGCAGTCGACAAAATCGACGCGGCCGCAGCCGAAGAAGCCCGTCAACGTGCCGCAGCCCGCCTCCGCGAAAAGATCTCGGCGGAGGAAGTCGCATCCGTAAACGCCGCGTTAGCTCGTTCGCTGGCCCAGTTAAAGGTCAAGCGTCGTCATCACTAGCGAGTTGAAGATCGCGGCAGGGAAACAGTGTCCGGTTGGTTGGATGGTTCTGAATGTCCGTAGCCAGCGATCTCTCGATCGAATGTGGAGCTATAACCCGCCATGAAGCCGGGCGGCTAATTGACAAGTAAAGAATGTCTCACCCCGAGAAACTGCGTGAATCGCAGCCACCAAGTCTCTTGCAGTCTCACACTTCAGAATATAACCTCTGACCCCTAACTTCATTGCTATCTGCACGATATCGGCTTCCAATTCCTCGCTGAGGAACACAATCTTGGTATTTGGAGCAAGCTTGCGTATCCATCCGCCGGCTTGGATGCCGCTTAGGTTCGGCAAACTGATATTCAGCAAAACCACTGTGGGTTGCAGCTTTTCCGCCATCTGGACGGCCTTCAGGCCATCGGAAACTTGGCAGACGACTTCGAGTGACGGATCCTTGCGAAGGACGGAGGAGGCAAATTCCCGCCATGACTCAATCTCGTCGGCTAGGAGAACGCGCAGAGGCGCCATTGTTGAAACCCTCGACAGGGCAGAATTCAGGAACTTTAAGTGGATAGTATGAGAGTTACACAATGGAATCTCTTTGGTCGTTGCTCTGGAGCAAGCTCGAAACGAGAAAACAACAGCCCGAAGGGGCAACCTCAAGTAGGTAAGCAGATAGGAGAATTCACCAACGGGGAGCCAGGTCTTCGGGAATCGAGGCCTTCCCCTCAGAATCGGACGCCGATGGTTACGGGCACAACCGTAGTGTCGACGTCGTGGGTAAACGCCCGATGATAACGAGCCTCAGTGTAGATGTTCATCCGGGATCCGGGCGACCCCATGCGAAGAGCTACACCTCCGCCGACGTTGAATCCGGGAGCCGACGAGGTTCGCGAGGCAACGGTTATCGTGGTGGGAAAAATACCGTTCACGCACTGCACGTCAAACCAAATCCAGCTCGGTTCACATCGGGTGCCTTCTTGTAGAACTTTTTGCTTGGCCTCTAACGTCCGCCGATACCAGCCGCCACCCCCAATCGCGTATGCACTCCAGCGTCCTCCGATCGGTGTACCCACCATCAGGTTCCCGGTCAGCGCGTACAATCTGCCCTTCACATTGGAAACACCAAGTTGATTGATAATACTCTGATTGACCGGCAGGCCCTGGAACATGAACTCTGCGATCGCTTTCAGGTGAGGATGCAGGTTGACCCCACCGCCACCGACCAAGTTATAAGAGGTGTGGACGAAATCACTTGCCGTACTCACAGGAAATCCGGGGCCGCCGCCCCCGTTAAAGTTGTAACGTGAAGTTTGAGCACAAGCAGGCACGGTCAGCAGACAACAGAGGAACAATATGCTCGTGCGTCTGGCTGACATGATCACCTTGCGCTCTGGGTACCATCTCCTTTCCGCGGCCTCAGCTGCGCGGTCCAAACATTCGCAACAGATATGACGCTCTCGCTGGACACAACCTATGCTTGCGGGTTGTCAAACTGTTAATACCGACGGAAACATTAGCGCGACGCAGGTCATTTTATCAGTTAACACAGAGACCATTGGACAAAAGGGGTGAGGATCATGATTCCAGAGCGAAGAGCCTCTCTTTCGACCGCAGTTGGCTGGACTTGCCCGATGCCGTGAATTCGATCCACGGAACCGGAAACTGTCATTGTTGCCAGTATCGACCGGAACCGGAATTCGTAGCATGGTGTGGAGCTAACTGACCCGCGGGCCTGGCAATTCAGAACGGAGTGTGCCTTCGTGGCCGCTCTTGTCGGGCCCAGGTATGGGCGTCACTGACAAATAATTCAAGCTCACTCGGATCAAAGAGATGTTCGACCTTATCTATGGTTTCGATCCAGCCCAACCTGCGACCTACCCGATGCCCCAGACTTCGGAAGAGGCCTGCCGCATTCTCGTGCAAGGCAATCGCGGCTTCGCAGAGACGACCGACATCCATCGATCGGGTAAAGGAGTCTTTGAGAAAAGCGGGTAAACCCCGGACCCCCAAAAGGTCTGTCAGTTCTGTCAGTATGCTCGGCAGATCCGGTATTTCATCATTTGCTTCAGAACGTCCTCCGTCTCGACAAAGATCCCACAGCAAGGCATGTGGTATGACCCTGAGCAACCATGGCGGCGCCACTTTCCACGACGACGTGTGCGCCTCTAGACGATAACCACAAACGGCAAAAGCGGGAGGAGTTATGGGAGTAACAACGGTCGATATGAATGCGCGGACGAAAGAAGCTGTCCATCCAACAGCAGGCGACAGACTGTCCGCCGAGGAGGTTCGCAAGATCCACGCTTATTGGCGAGCCTCAAACTACCTGGCTGTGGGCATGATCTATCTGCAGGACAATCCTTTGCTTCGGGAACCGTTGAAGCAGGAGCACGTCAAGAACCGATTGCTCGGCCACTGGGGCTCTAGCCCGGGTCTGAGTTTTACCTATATTCACCTCAATCGCCTGATCAAGAAATACGACCTCGACGCCATTTTCCTGGCCGGCCCCGGCCATGGTGCACCCGGTGTCCTTGGGCCGGTCTATCTGGAAGGCACCTATTCCGAAATCTATCCAGGCAAAAGCGAAGACATCGAGGGGATGCGCATGTTTTTCAAGAAGTTCTCTTTTCCCGGCGGCATCGGGAGCCACTGTACTCCCGAGACTCCGGGCTCGATTCACGAAGGGGGCGAGTTGGGGTACAGCATTTCCCATGCTTTCGGAGCTGCCTTTGACAATCCCGACCTTTTGGTCGCGGTCGTAGTGGGCGACGGCGAGTCGGAGACCGGGCCCTTGGCTACCTCCTGGCACTCCAACAAGTTTCTGAATCCGATCCGCGACGGCGCGGTGCTTCCGATCCTCAATCTGAACGGTTACAAGATCAACAACCCGACCCTGCTCGCACGCATTTCCCACGAGGAGTTGGAGGACCTGTTCAAGGGTTACGGGTGGACTCCCCACTTCGTGGAAGGCAAGGATCCCCAGATCATGCACCAGAAGATGGCAGCCACGCTCGAGGACTGCATTCTGGAGATTCGCCGAATTCAGGAGGAAGCCCGCACGCAGGGCAAGCCCAACCGCGCCCGCTGGCCCATGATCGTGCTGCGCAGTCCAAAGGGCTGGACTGGCCCTAAGGAAGTGGACGGCCACAAAATCGAGGGCTTCTGGCGTTCCCACCAGGTCCCGCTCGCGAACATAAAAGAAAATCCTGCCCATTTGAAAATGCTGGAAGAGTGGCTGCGCAGCTACCGGCCTGAGGAGTTGTTCGATGAAAGCGGAAAACTGATTCCGGAGTTAAAGGCCCTGGCTCCAACCGGTACGCGGCGAATGAGCGCCAATCCGCACGCCAACGGCGGCGTGTTGCGCAAAGCTTTGCGTATGCCCGACTTCCGCACCTATGCCGTTGCGGTAGACAAGCCTGGACAGACGACGGCGGAGAATACGCGGCCCCTCGGCCGATTCCTGCGCGATATCGTGCGCCAGAACCCGAATAACTTTCGCGTTTTCGGGCCGGACGAGAACACTTCGAACAAGCTCGATGCAATCTACGAAGTGAGCAAGAAGTTATGGCTGGCCGACCTTCTGCCCGAAGATCTCGATGGTGGCGAACTATCTGCTGACGGTCGAGTTCTCGAAATGCTCTCCGAACACACCCTGGAGGGATGGCACGAAGGCTATCTCCTGACGGGCAGACATGGATTCTTCTCGAGCTACGAAGCTTTTGTCCACATCATCGATTCCATGTTCAACATGCATGCGAAGTGGCTGGCGACGGCAGAGGAGCTACCTTGGCGTGCACCGATCTCCTCCCTGAACCTGCTGATTACCTCCACCGTTTGGCGCCAGGATCACAACGGCTTTACTCACCAGGATCCGGGTTTCCTCGACGTGGTAGTCAACAAGAGTCCGAGTGTTTGCCGGATCTACCTGCCGCCGGACGTGAATACCCTGCTCAGCGTTGCCAATCATTGCCTCCAGAGCACAGGCTACGTCAACGTGATTGTGTCCGACAAACAAAAGCACTTGCAGTACATGACCATTGACGAAGCCATTGCCCATTGCACCAAGGGCATCGGTATCTGGCAGAAGGCAAGCAACGACGAGGGTTCGGAACCGGACGTGGTGATGGCCTCGGCTGGCGACATTCCCACGAAAGAGTCACTCGCGGCGGTCGTGATGCTGCGTGAGTTCTTCCCGAATCTGAAGATCCGATTCGTCAACGTAGTGGACCTTTACCGACTCGTTCCCTCCACCGAGCATCCCCACGGACTCTCGGATCGGGACTTCGATAGCCTGTTCACCAAAGACAAGCCCATCATCTTCAACTTCCATGGCTATCCCTGGTTGATTCATCGTTTGACCTATCGACGGACCAATCACCGAAACCTGCACGTGCGGGGATACAAGGAGAAGGGAAACATCAACACGCCCCTTGATCTGGCGATTCAGAATCAGATCGACCGCTTCAGTCTGGCTATGGATGTCATCGACCGGGTGCCCGCCCTCGAGGTGGCGGGTGCACACGCTAAAGAGAGGCTGCGGAACATGCAAATCGAGTGCCAGGCCTACGCCTATGAGCATGGTGTGGACCAACCCGAAGCCGATCAATGGTCTTGGCCAGGTTGATCGAGCCGGGGCTTTTGTCCCTCAGCGCTTGCGATTCGACGGCCGCGGGAAACAAAGTGCGGCCGATCGATCGTAACACTACGACCTTGCTTCAGGGCGAGGCCGATACCGCAGGCCTTGAACGGAGAGGTTGTTGGAGGAAGCTAGAGCATGAGTGAGATTCTTCCGATCGTCTACCTGGCTCGCCACGGGGAGACTGCGTGGAGTCTGACCGGTCAACACACGGGACTCACGGACCTGCCACTCACCGAACACGGTGAGCGCACGGCGCAGAAGCTTCGCGAACGCCTGAGGGGGATGACATTCGCCAAAGTGTTTGTCAGTCCCTTGCAGCGCGCACGAAAGACCTGCGAACTGGCTGGTTTCGGAGCGGTCGCTGAAATCGATCCCGACCTAGTGGAGTGGGATTACGGCAAATATGAAGGACTGCGCACGGCCGACATCCGCAAGGAGCGCCCGGATTGGCAATTGTTCCGGGACGGATGCCCCGGAGGCGAATCGCCACAACAGGTTGCAACCCGCGCCGATCGCGTGGTAAGCCGCATACGAGAGGTCAACGCCGATGTGCTGCTTTTTTCGAGCGGACATTTCATCCGTGTCTTAGCCAGCAGTTGGCTCGGCCTCCCTCCGTCCCCCAACGCGAGGTTGTTCATGCTGAGCACAGCCAGTCTGAGCGCTTTGGGTTACGAACAAGATTTTTCCCGGCCTGTAATCCGGCTGTGGAACGACACGCATCACGTGGCAGCGTAGCCGACGACGGGCAACCTCCACCCAAATGGGACAACAAAAGGGAACTTTTATGAGCACAAAAAGGGTGACCACATCGGAAAGTCCGACAGCCAGCAAGAGCGCAACCGTAATTTCGATGCCTGCCGTTTCGCCTGCCATCGCGAAACTTATCGAGCAGTACAGTTGCGGTCCGGTCCAGTTTTCCGGTACGGATAATGGCCTCTATGAGCGCCACCTCCTATTTGACGACGTCATCGATCCCAAAGCGGTCGATGCGCGGACGCGGTATGAGGCGGTTGCGCGTTCGGTTCGCGATGTTCTCTCGCAGCGCTGGGTGCGAACCGAGAACACCTACCAGCGTGAGAATCCGAAGCGTGTGTACTACCTCTCGATGGAGTTTCTGATGGGCCGCTCGCTCAGCAACAACGTCACCAACCTGCTGCTGGATCCGCTGGTTAAGGAAACCGTCCGGCAGAAGAACATCGATTGGCTCCGGGTGCTCGAAGCGGAGCCCGATGCGGGGCTCGGGAATGGAGGGCTCGGACGTTTGGCGGCGTGCTTCCTCGACTCGATGGCTACCATGCAGCTCCCGGCCATGGGTTATGGTCTGCGGTACGAATACGGTATTTTCAGGCAATCCATGCACCATGGGTGGCAGCTGGAAAAGCCGGACAACTGGCTGCGCCGCACCGACCCCTGGGAGGTAGCCCGCGCACAGGAAACCGTGGAGGTGAAGCTGAACTGCTCCTTCGAACAGCACGGCGGAAGCTTCCGGGTGGTGCCGGGTCAGCCGTCAAGTTTGATCGGTCTTCCCTTTGATCGCCCGATCGTGGGCTATGGCGGCAAAACGGTTAACACGCTGCGCTTGTGGGCTGCAGCCGTGCCGGATTACTTTGACTTTCAGGAATTCAGCAGCGGCGATTTCGTTGCCGCATTGACTGGGAGCCTTGCGGCCGAATCCATAACCCGGGTGCTCTATCCGGACGACTCTACCATCAAGGGACAGGCACTACGCTTTGTGCAGGAATACTTCCTGGTCGCCGCTTCCCTGGGCGACCTGGTACGCCGCTTCCGGAACAGCAACGACCACTGGAACCTGTTTCCGGAAAAGGTCGCCATACAGCTCAACGATACTCATCCGGCGCTGGCCGTTCCCGAGTTGATGCGAATTCTGCTCGACGAAGCCCATCTTGGATGGGACCAAGCCTGGGACATCACGCAAAAGACGCTCGCCTACACCAACCACACCTTGCTGCCGGAAGCACTGGAAAAGTGGCCGCTTGCCTGGTTTGAACTCATGTTGCCACGTCATCTCGCGATCATCTTCGAAATCAACCGACGCCTGCTCGATTCGGTGCGAGAACGTTTTCCCGGCGACGACGAACGTGTCCAGCGCATGAGTCTGGTTGAAGAAGGCATGCCACGCAGGATCCGAATGGCGAACCTCGCGATCGCTGGATCGCACAGCACGAACGGAGTGGCCTCCATTCACTCCACCCTGTTGCGCACGATGACGGTGAGAGACTGGGCCGAGATGTTTCCCGGGCGTTTCAACAATAAGACCAACGGCGTAACCCCGCGGCGATGGTTACTGTTGGCCAACCCAGCGCTCGCCGAGGTGATCACCGAAGCTATCGGCGATCGTTGGATCAGCGACCTCAGCCAACTGACCAAGCTCAGACCGCTGGCCGAAGACAAGGGGTTCCGTGATGCTTTCCGCAAGGCCAAATCTGAGGCCAAGACGCAGTTCGTCGATTGGCTCCAATCGACGGCCGGCTTGCAGGTCGATCGGGACACCATCTTTGATAGCCAGGTGAAGCGTATTCACGAGTACAAACGACAACTGTTGAATGCGCTGCGGATCGTAGTTTTATACAACCGGCTGCGGGCCAACCCGAATCTCGAGATGACGCCACGAACGTTTCTTTTTGCCGGCAAAGCGGCGCCTGCTTACCAGCTGGCCAAGCTGATTATTAAATTCATCAACAACCTGGCCGGGACCATAGATGGAGATCCGGCAGTGCGGGGCCGGCTCAAAGTCGCGTTCCTGCCTGATTACAACGTTTCCTTGGCCGAGCAGCTCATCCCCGCCACCGAGGTGTCGAACCAGATCTCGACGGCAGGATACGAAGCCAGTGGGACAAGCAATATGAAGTTCATGATGAACGGGGCGCTGACAATCGGAACTCGCGACGGTGCCACCATCGAGATGGCAGAAGAGGCTGGAGAGGAAAACTTCTTCCTGTTCGGTCTTACGGCGGAACAAGTGACTGGCAGTCGCGATTGGTACAACCCACGCTGGCACTATGACAACGAACCGGAGACCCGTGCGGCGCTGGACCTGATTTTCTCCGACTATTTCAGCCGCAACGAGCCTGGCACCTTCGCTCCCCTCGGGGACGTGTTGTTGACGCACGGCGACCACTACATGCATCTGGCGGACTTGAAGTCTTATTTGGAAGCAGACCAGAAATTGCTCGAGTTATATCGCGACCAGGACGCCTGGGTGCGCAAGGCCATTTTGAATGTAGCCAGTTCAGGGAAGTTCTCGAGCGATCGCACGATCGCCGAGTACGCTGCGGACATTTGGAAGGCGGAACCCTGTCCAGTCTCCTAGATGGGCAGGCTTTGACCAAACTGAGGTGGCGCAATGAAAGCGAGCGAATTTCTCCCCGCTTTGCGCGCCCGAGTCCCTGGCTCGGCAACATCCCTCGATATCTCGTCTATGTAGTACTGAATCGTGCCGCAGCCCAACCGTGGACGAAGCTCGCGGGCCCAGTGACCAAGAGTTGAGAGCACGCGTCGCGGTAGAGCAGGCGTCGACCTTTGGATGGGGCAGTATACTGGCCTGGATGGCCGCATGAAGACGTTTGGAGCCTCGGCGCCACTCAAGGAACTCCAGAGAAAGTTCGGCTTCCGTACGTTCTAGATCCACTGCGCGACATGGAACAATTGACGAACGGCCACAGCGCTCCTCTCGGAGCCACTCCAACCCAGGAGGGCACCAACTTCAGCATTTTCTCCCGTTCTGCTACGGGCGTGGATCTGCTGTTGTTTGACCTAGAGGATGATAACCGTCCGTCGCGGGTAATCCATCTCGATTCCATCACCAACCACACCTACCACTACTGGCATATTTTTGTTCCGGAAATACGCCCAGGTCAGATCTATGCCTATCGAGTCGCAGGTCCCTTTGACCCGGGAGTGGGCCTGCGCTTCGATCCAGCCAAAGTGCTCCTCGACCCCTACGGTCGGGGCGTGATCGTTCCCAGAAACTATAGCCGTGAGGCTGCAGGGAGCGCGGGGGACAACACTCGAACCGCAATGAAGAGCGTGGTCATTGATTCCCACTCCTACGATTGGGAAGGGGACCGGCCTCTCCACACACCGTCTTCGCGAACCATCGTGTACGAGATGCACCTGCGAGGTTTCACCAGCCATCCCAGTTCGGGCGTCGCGAAAGAGAAGCGAGGCACATACGCCGGTTTGATCGAGAAGATTCCCTATCTCCACGAGCTGGGCATTACGGCGGTAGAGTTAATGCCGGTGTTTCAATTTGACGCTCACGATTGCCCGCCAGGATTAGTGAACTACTGGGGGTATGCGCCGGTCTCATTCTTTGCGCCGCATCAGGGCTACAGTTCGCAGCCGAAGGGATCAGGTCCGGTGGACGAATTTCGGGATATGGTGAAGGCGTTGCATCGTGCCGGCATCGAAGTCATTCTTGACGTGGTCTTCAACCATACGGCAGAGGGCGACCATTCGGGTCCAACGCTCAGTTTCAAGGGTGTGGACAACACCACCTACTACATCCTCGAACAAGACCGATCCCGCTACGCCAACTACACTGGAACCGGCAATACACTCAATGCCAATCAACCCATCGTCCGGCGGATGATCCTCGACAGCCTGCGCTATTGGGTCGAAGAAATGCACGTGGACGGCTTTCGTTTTGACCTGGCATCGATTCTGGCGCGCGATGCCTCAGGGCACCCATTAGCGAATCCACCGGTTCTCTGGGACATCGACTCGGACCCGTGGCTCGCCGGAACCAAGATGATTGCCGAGGCTTGGGACGCTGCCGGACTGTACCAGGTGGGCAGTTTCATTGGGGACAGCTGGAGAGAGTGGAACGGAAAGTTCCGCGATGACGTGCGCAGCTTCTTCCGCAGCGAACCTGCATCGGTACGACGCGTAGCCGACCGTATCATCGGCAGCCCACAGATTTACGGACACAAGCAGCGCGAGGCCGAGCAGAGCGTCAATTTTGTGACCTGCCACGACGGTTTCACGCTCAATGACCTGGTGTCGTACAACCAGAAACACAAC
>DASPVG010000157.1:0-21047 GCA_035622455.1 Terriglobales bacterium | reverse complement strand
CCGCATGATTCGCGCCATTCTGCGTAAGCACCAGGGCGACGTTGTTAAAATTCGGGTTCGGCAGTGTAGGAATGATCGGAGTGGCGACCGGTCGGTAGTACTGTCCGCACCCGGCCCATAGCAGCACCAGAAGGGAAATCGTCGCCGCGCCTAAGCAGCGCAGGAAACTCCTGGGTCGAGCAAGCGGGGGACGGAAAATCGGCATACGATTCAGGAAGCTTCTTATTCTAAAGGCTAGCCACCATCCGCGCCACCGGATCGTATCCCCTGCTTGGTCCCTTCAGTCCGGATCGAACCATTCCATAGAGACCAGGCATCGGACGGGAATCGCATCATAGAACGCCTTCGCCGGTGAATGAGCATCTGAATCCTTTGCCCAAGCAAATCTGTCATTGCGCTAATAATAGAAGATGCGAGACGAGCCCGCCGGGCATAGTCGAGATCTCATACTTTTCTAGGTTCAGATCGCGGCAGGGATGCCTGGCCCCTTCCTTCCGCGCCGACTCTTCCCGCGGCCTGCCTGGGAAAAGCATGCACAACGACCGAACGAAGGGTTCGCAAGTTATTGACTTGGGGCCAGTTCGCAGTTTCCTGCCGGGCCGGAAGTTTACCAGGGACGGCTGAAGCGAGCGAGAATAAATTGCGGTTCTCGAGGCGCTCGGAAATTGAGATTGGTCTGCGGGTGTCGCTGAAGTCGACTGCATGTGCTAGGAAATCAGCAGCCGTTCGTTGTCAGCCTCGACCGCGCTTTGCCGTCGCTTCCCTGGCCGCAGCTGCAGGCTTCTTCTTCCCCTCCATCTGCGCCAGGCTTTGTTTCAAGGCAGACATCAGATCCACCACGGGGGCAAGCTTCTTGGGCTTCTCCACTTCCGCAATTTTGCCGCCCTCGAGCTTGGTTTGGATCAGTTTCTTGAGATTGTCTTGGAAGCCGTCGTGAAATTTCTCGGGTTCCCAGTCTGCAGCCAGAGCCTCGATCAGCTGATGGGCGACTTTCACTTCTGCCTCTTTCAGTTCGACATCGGGCCGACCAAAACCCTCCACGGCGCGAACCTCGTCGGCGTAATACATGGTGTGCAGCATCAACCCCCCCTCATGGGGACGGAGGAAAACCGTGTACTCGCGATTGTGCATGGTCAATTTGGCGATGGCGACGTAGTCGCTCTCTTCGAGAGCCTTGGTCAAAAGTGCGTAGGGGCGGCGACCTGCCTCCTCCGGGAGCATGTAGTAGGAAGACTCAAAATAGACAGGGTCGACGTCACTGGCTTTGACGAATTCCAAAATCTCCATCGTCTTCGCCGTCTTAGGCTCGATCTTCTTGATCTCCTCGGGCTCAACCACCACGTACTCGTCCTTGCGGTACTCGTAGCCTTTCACGACCTCGCTGCGTTCAATCACGCGATTGTCCAGCGGGCAGAAAAGTTGCTGTTTGACACGCTGGAGATCATCGCGGTGCAGCATATGGAAGGAAATGCCTGAACTGCGTGCGCCGGAGAACAGCCGAACCGGCATCGAAATCAAGCCGAAGGTAAGATATCCGGACCAGACCGAAGCTGCCATGGTTCACCTTGTCGCCTGCGCGCCAATGCCGCGCTCGGAGCCTAAGTTTAAATTATAACCAGGGTTGGATGCGCAACGGTTAGAGCAGTAACCCAGAGTAGAATCAACAATATTCTGGGGTGATCGACAGGCACAGGCTATACGTAGTGGGTGCTCATCAAAGATGGGCTCTGGATCCCTTCGATGTCTAACTTCGCGAGTGCATGGTTTCTGACCGGTTGGGACATCGAAGCCCGGCGGCTCGGGTTGGCCCTCCTGGTAACCCTGGTTTTCGCGGCCGTAGCCCGTTGGTTGCGAGGCGTCAGCTTCTCCGGCTCGATCGCCGGTGCCGTGATTTGTTTTGTTTTGTTCTCCATCGCTGGGGTGGGGGCTTTTGCAGCCTTGGTTTCCGTGTTTGTCCTCACCTGGGTCGCCACCCGGTTTGGCTACCAGAGAAAGCAAAAGCTGGGGACAGCCGAAAATCGGCGGGGCCGAACTGCCTCCCAAGTGCTGGCAAATCTCGCGACCGCGACAGTGTTCGCTGCGCTTTCCCCGCTCAGCCGGAACGGTGCTTTCCTGTTGGCTTCGGTGGCTGCTCTTTCCGAGGCGGCAGCCGACACCGTGTCGAGCGAACTCGGCCAGGCTCTGAGTGATACGGCGAGACTGATCACAACCTGGGAGGTTGTGCCGGCGGGCACCAATGGTGGGGTAAGCCTGATCGGCACTCTGAGCGGCGTCGTTGCGGCAGCGATTGTGAGCGAGGTTTCCCATCTGGCGGGTCTGGTGTCCCTCGAGGCCGCGGGGTACTCGGTTGTGGCCGCTGCCGTGGGCATGATTGCGGACAGCTACATGGGGGTTACTCTCGAACGGCGTAAGCTTCTCGACAACAACTGGGTGAACTTCCTCGGCACGCTGATCGCCGCGGGAGTTGCGCTTCTTTTGGCTTGAGCCGAATTTTTTGCAGCCTCTCAGCCTCAGGCTTCATCTCATTCGCAGTCCACGCTGGCAGGGCATCCGCCTGGATGCCGTTCGCAAAATCACGTCGAAACGAGATGAAAATGAGCGACCCACGTTATCCCATTGGACCCTTCAAGTTCGCAGGCTCAACCACCGAGGCCGAGCGTCAGAAATTCCTGAACGATATCGAGGAGGCCCCGCAAGCCTTGCGGGCCGCGGTTCAGGGATTGACGCGAGAACAGATTGAAACGCCCTATCGCGACGGCGGGTGGACGGTACGGCAAGTGGTTCACCACGTCCCGGAAAGCCACATGAACGCCTATATCCGGTTCAAGCTGGCCTTGACCGAGGATGAGCCTACCATCAAGCCCTATCTCGAAGACCGCTGGGCGAAACTGGAGGACGTGCCCTCCACGCCGCTCGAAGTTTCCTTGTCCCTCCTCGATTCATTGCACCGCCGCTGGGTAGTCCTCTTGCGTTCGCTGAAGCCGGAGGATTGGAAGCGCAGTTTCCGCCATCCCGAGTTGGGGGTTGTATCTCTCGAGAAGAACCTGGCTCTTTATGCCTGGCATGGGCGTCACCACGTGGCCCATGTGACCGAGTTAAGAAAACGGATGGGATGGTAGCCCTGGTGGCCGCCTCCCGTTGTAGGTTCGAATCCGCCTCGGGAAACGGCTAAACCGGAATGTGCAATTGCCATAGGGCATAGCTCATGGCTTCGCGGAGTATCGCTTCCCCTCGCTGCCAGGCGGAATGCGGCCGTGAATCCGGGCGCGGCGCAACGTACACTTCGACTCCCTCATGCTCGAGCAGCTTGCGGATGCGGAAGACGTGATAGGCGTCGCTGACCGCGACACAACTGTGCATATGGTTGGCGCGCATAATCACCGCCACTCGTTCCGCCGATTGCGCCGTATCCGAACCCTGGGTCTCGGCAATGAGGCTGGCGTCGGGAACCCCGCGATGCATCAGGTAGTCGTGACCGACCCCGCCCTCGCTGAACTGCGGATCGGAAGCTGCGCCGCCGGTGGTAATGATCACTGGCGCCACGCCGCGCTCGTAGATCTCCAGGGCATGGTCCAGCCGGGCGCGAAAAACCGGAGACGGATGGCCGGCATATTCGGCTGCCCCGAACACAACGATGGCGTCGGCTGGATGAATCTCGGTTTCTCCCGCTGCACGCTCAATTCCCACGCAGATGGTCGCCAGGCTGGCGACGACGAGAGCCGCGGCCAGGATCGCGAGCCAGCGCAACCGATGTTTTCGAGAGGTCGACTTCAGGTTGCCTTCGCTCATCCCTGTGCGAAGAACTCAGAGATCTCCTGAGACGGGATCGCACCATCGCGCAGAACGCGCCAACGCGCCTCTTCGTCGGTTAGATCGACAATCGTCGAAGCCACCTCCCGGGGCGAGGTGCCGCCGTCGACGATGATCGCAATCCGTCCCTTCAACTGCTCTCGCACGGCCTCGGCCGTCGTGCATTCCGACTCCCCGCTCAGATTCGCCGAGGTTGCGGTAATCGGAATTTGGGCAGCTTCGACCACCGCCAGGGGAATCTTGGCGCTGGGAACCCGGAGTGCCACGTTTCCTGTATTGGCGGTTACCTTCAGGGGCAAGCGGGACGCGGCCTTAACAATGATGGTAAGCGGCCCCGGCCAATAGCGCCGCGCAAGAAGGTAAAACTCCTCGGGCAGAGGCTTGCACAACTCCTCGGCTTGATCCACGTTCTCGATCAACAAGGACAGGGGCTTGTGCCGGGAGCGGGATTTGATATCGTAGACCCGTTCGACGGCGCGCAAGTTGAAGGGGTCCGCCGCCAACCCGTAGAACGTATCGGTGGGCATACCCAGGACTTCGCCCGCACGAATCTGGTCGGCCGCATACCGGATCAGAGAGGCTTCAGGTTTTTCGCTGCTGATTTTGACGATTTCCGCGCGCACGCGAGTCCTTCGTGGACTTTGTTTGAACGCGAACCCTAACATACCACGCCGGACTTCTGCAAGCCGAGCGTATTATGCACGTAGCATTGAGGGAAGGAAGACGGCACGTGGCGAAACCTGACCCTAAGCCTGCGATCGACCACTGGGGACGCCTGCGCAGGATCGAAGGGCGTCATCACCGCCTGGTCAAGGACCTGCGCCAGGCCTTCGCCAGAGAGGAAGTCTCCCCGGAGGGTTACTTCGCCATCGAGGGGCTTCGCCTGCTCGAGGAGGCCATACGGAGCGGTTTAAAGTTGCGAACCGTGTTCTTCAGCGCCTCTGCCCGTCAGAAGGCGGAACGGTTGTTACCGCAGATCGGCCCTCACACCGAGACCATATTACTTGCCGACCGGCTATTCGCCAGCGCGGTGCGGACGGAAACCCCGCAAGGAGTCGCCGCCCTGGTCCGGGCCCGCATTTTTAAATTGGAGGATGTACTGAAACGATCCGAATTCGGCCCGGTCGTGGTGGTTGCGGGGTTGCAGGACCCGGGCAACCTGGGCACCATCATTCGCTCAGCGGAGGCATTCGAGGCCGCGGGGGTGCTCTTGGGGGAAGGTACGGTGAGTCCGCTGAACTGGAAGGCCGTGCGTGCCGCGGCGGGTTCCCTGTTCCGGCTTCCGGTGGTCAAGGTCAAGTTCGAGGACGCTCTGGCCCAGCTTCGCGGGCGCGGGATTCGCCGACTCGCGACGGCAGCCCACAAGGGAACGCCGCTTACCGCCGCCGCCATGACCGGGCCGCTAGCCATCTTCCTCGGTGGGGAAGGCGGGGGTCTCGAGCCTCACCTGATGCGGAATCTGGAGGAGGTAGTGGCCATCCCCCATGCGGGGACGGTGGAGTCCCTGAATGCAGGCGTTGCCGGCAGTATCCTTCTTTACGAGGCTTGGAGACAGCGGACGTCAGCATGAAGGTTTTCCCCCGACGAGCGAGCTCCGATAGATCCCAGGTTCGCCCCGACGGTCGGGACCCTCGATCCGAGCGGATGGCTGGAGTCCGCCGATGGGGATCACGGTATGCTGGGGGCGAAGGACGTTGATATGGGCCTGTTTCAGCCAACCCCGCCGGCCGAGCCGGCGAAGGATCCAACCCGACCGCTGGCGGATCGCATGCGCCCGCGCAGCCTGGACGAGTTCGTCGGTCAGGATCATCTGGTAGCACCGGGAAAACCCCTGCGTACCCAGATCGAACGTGACGATCTCGGCTCCCTCATTTTCTGGGGGCCTCCCGGAACCGGCAAGACGACGCTCGCCAAGATCATCGCACGCATGAGCAAGGCGGAGTTCATCGAGTTTTCCGCCGTGCTCTCGGGGATCAAAGAAATCAAGCAGGTCATGGCCGACGCCGAACGGGCTCGGCAATATGGCACCCGCACCATCGTCTTCATCGACGAGATTCATCGCTTCAACAAAGCACAACAGGACGCCTTTCTTCCCCACGTGGAGAAAGGCAATATCCGTCTGATCGGGGCCACCACCGAGAACCCTTCCTTTGAGATCATCTCGGCGCTGTTGTCCCGCAGCCGAGTCTACGTCCTGAAGCCCTTGACCGAGGAGCAGGTTGTCGGCTTGCTGAAGCGGGCACTTGGCGAAGAGCGCGGCCTTGGAGCGATGCGGTTGACAGCCTCCGAAGCGGCGCTCAGTAAGATAGCCGCTTACGCGAGCGGCGACGCACGCAGTGCTTATAATGTGCTCGAGGTTGCAGCCACGCTAGCCAGGGGACGACGCGAGGCAGAGGCTGGGGCCGAGATCAGCGAAGCGATGGTCGAGGACGCGGTGCAAAAACGGGTTCTCGTCTACGACAAAGCTGGGGATGAGCACTATAACCTGATCTCGGCGCTCCACAAGTCGGTGCGCAACAGCGATCCCGACGCCTCGCTGTACTGGCTGGGACGCATGCTTGAAGCTGGCGAGGATCCGCTTTACATTGCGCGGCGTCTGGTTCGCATGGCAGTCGAAGACATCGGTCTGGCTGATCCGAATGCCCTGTCGCTGACGATGGCCGCCCGCGACGCGGTGGAGTTCATCGGAATGCCGGAAGGCAATCTCGCCCTGGCCGAAGCAGCCGTTTATCTTTCCCTGGCGCCCAAGTCGAACGCCCTGTATACCGCTTACGCCGAAGTAGTCGAGGATGTGGAACGCACTGCGGCTGCGCCGGTTCCCCTTCATCTGCGGAACGCCCCGACAGGACTGATGAAAGGGCTGGGCTACGGCCAAGGCTACCAATACGCGCATGACTTCGACGGCAAGGTCACCGACATGATGTGCTTGCCCGACAATCTGCGCGACCGAGTCTACTACCACCCCACCGGCGAAGGATGGGAAAAGCGCCTGCGAGAGCGAAGGCAGGAGATCGAACGCATGCGCGCCGCGGCAAAAAGTCCGAAGCAAGGGAAGGAAATCTCCTGAGCTCGCAGTCCATCGATGGCCACCGCTAGGGAAGCGGGTTTGACATCAGGCGGCGGTCGTTGTACCGTCGGCCCTTGTCGCCCATGCGTCAGCGACTGCAGTATGCACTAGCCTGGATCCTGATTAAGTTCATTGGGGCCTTGCCTCGCCCGCTTGCCCGCGCCGCCGGCATCACGCTGGGAGGATGGGTTTACCTCTTGCATGGCCGCCTGCGGCGGGTAGGTCGGATCAACCTCGAGCTCGCGTTTCCGGAAAAGAGTCGTCGCGAACGCGCCCGCATCCTGCGAGGTGTATTCACTTCCTTTGGACGACAAGCCGCCGAAGTTTGCCTTCTCCCCCGTTACACACGGGAGAACGTGGGCGAGGTTGTAGTCTACGACGGATTCGCGAACTTCGAGTGTGCACTCAAGCAAGGGAAAGGCGTGCTGTTCCTCACCGGCCATCTCGGCGGGTGGGAGCTCTCGGCCTTCGTGCATTCCCTGCATGGCCATCCTTTGCATGTGGTGATGCGACCGCTCGACAATCTCTATCTGGATCAACTGGTTCGCCAATATCGAACCATGCATGGCAACACGATGGTCGAAAAGGACGATTTTGTTCGCGGCTTGCTGGCGGCTGTCAGAGCCGGGGAGACCGTGGGAATACTCATGGACACCAACATGACCCCGCCGCAAGGAGTGTTCGTCGATTTTTTCGGAATTCCGGCCTGCACCGCCAGCGGCTTGGCCAGGATTGCTTTGCGCACCGACGCGGCGGTGGTTCCGGGATTCACGATCTGGGATGCCAGCCTGGGAAAATACCGCTTGCGTTTTGAGCCGGCAGTCCCGCTCGTTCGCAGCGGAGACGATGATGCGGACGCCGTGGCCAATACCGCCCGGTTCACCAAGATTATCGAAGAGTATGTTCGCCGTTATCCTGACCAGTGGCTCTGGGTGCACCGGCGCTGGAAGACAAGGCCGGAAGGCCAGCCGCCGTTCTACTGACCCTCGCACAGGCTCGGAGGACCCGCGGCTCATAACCTCGATCAGAACCAGTCACTGCGGTAAGCCACCCACCAGCTCAGCCAGGCAATGGGGATGGTGGCAATGAGAGCCCAGGTAAGGGGCAGGGTAAAATCTGCCAACAGCCCCAGCAGCGCAAAGCTCATCCAGAAGACCTTTCGCGGCATACCTCGATTCTAGCGGTTGCTTTCCTTTCTGGCAGCAAACATATAAAACTGTGCTGTGGCCTGTTCGGTCCAACAGATCGCCGATCGGATTGGGGCTCGCGTGGTCGGAGATGGGTCGGTCGAGGTCAAGGGAATCTCGAGCATAGCGCAGGCATCCCCGGGTGATCTGGTTTTCGTCGAAGATGGGAGACATCTCGAAAAGGCGATCCGAAGCCCTGCGGCGGCGGTGATCGCCGGTGAATTTTTCCGCGAAGCAAGCTTGAAACCCGTGCTCGTGTGCGATCAGCCTCGCCTGGCATTTGCCCGAGCGGCCGGGCTGCTACACACCAGGCCGGGCCGAAAAGCGGCCATTCACCCCAGTGCCTTCGTTGATCCCTCCGCCGAGTGCGGTGCCGGCGTCACCATCGATGAGCGGGTGGTGATTCGGGAAGGGGTGAAGATCGGTGACAAGACCTGGATCGGCGCGGGCAGCGTGATCGGCGCCCATGCTACCCTCGGACAGGGCTGCGAACTATACCCCCAGGTAACCGTGTATCCCGGTGTGCGGCTGGGAAACCGGGTCATTGTCCACTCCGGCGCGATACTGGGCAGCGATGGGTTTGGCTATGTGCGGGATCGAGCGAGCGGGCGTTACGAAAAGTTTCCCCAGGTAGGCCATCTCGAAATCGGGGATGATGTCGAAATCGGCGCGAATTCGACCCTTGACCGCGGAGCCTTGGAGGTGACCCGCATCGGTCGCGGAACCAAGATCGATAACCTGGTGCATGTGGGACACAACGTCGAGGTCGGAGAAGACGTGGTCATCGCGGCGCAGACCGGCATTTCAGGCAGCGTCGTGATCGAGAATGATGTGGTGATTGGCGGCCAGGTAGGCCTCGGCGATCACGTTCGGATCGAAGCTGGCGCTATTCTAGGAGCCCGGAGCGGGGTTCCGACGAAAAAGGTGATTCGCGGCCGAGGCATAATTTTCTGGGGAACACCGGCGCGACCGCTTCGGCAATACCTGAGAGAACTGGCGGTCCTGGCGCGACTGGCAAAGAGACCCTAGCCGGTCGAGCGAGGGAAACGGTGGGTCTCCGGGTTGGTTGGGTAACCCCATGGCTATTATTGTCATCGGCGGACATTCCCGCGATGTGGGCAAAACCAGTGTCATGGCGGGACTGATAGCGGCTCTTTCCGAGCATCACTGGACTGCTTTCAAGATTACCCAGTACGGCCACGGAATCTGCTCTCGCAAAGGCAAAGTCTGCCAGTGCGCCTGCGCTACTGCGGATCACAGCTGGGCGATCAGCGAAGAAAAGGATCGCTCGGGTGAATCCGACACGTCGCGCTTCCTCCTGGCAGGAGCTCGGCGGGCCTGGTGGGTGCGAAGCGAACAAGGCCGGCTGGGGGAAGCCATGCCGGCGATCTACCGGAAGCTCTCGGAATCAGAAAACTCGATCGTCGAGTCCAACAGTATTATGAGGTTCCTTTCTCCCGACCTTTACCTCACGGTTCTCGATCCCGCCACTGGGGACTTCAAGAGATCGGCCCGGGAGTTTCTCGACTCGGCCGACGCCATCATCCTGCACGACAAGGTTTTGAGTGGTCAGACGACGGGGTGGGGAATGGACCTCAACCGGATCCGAAAACCCAGGCCGATTTTCCGTATTCGGCCGCCGAACTATGTCGATCGAACCATCGTCCAGTATGTGAAAGAGCGCCTGGAAAAGTCCTCCGACCGCCGTCCGTAACCCGTTTGCGGCGGAAGCAGTCGCGCCGACCCCCCGTCCGGTTTTTGGTACAGTAGTGCTTTACCATGCTGGATCTGAATTTCGTCCGCGACAATCTGCCGCTTGTCGAGGAGAAGCTGCGCAATCGGGGCCTCGATCCGGCGGCGGTGTTGCCGGACTTCGTCGAGGTCGATGGCGAGCGGCGACAGGCGATTGCCCGGGTCGAGACCATCAAGGCACAGCGTAATCAGGCTGCCGAGGAAATCGCCACGCGGAAGAAGCGCGGAGAGGACGTCTCCCGCCTGGTGGCCGAGACCAAGCAGTTGCGCGAACGCATGCAGGATCTCGAAAAGACCGCCGAACAGCTCGACCAGCGCCTGGGCGAGATTCTCTCTGGCATTCCCAATCTTCCGCATTCCAGTGTCCCGGTAGGCCCCGGCGCAGATGAGAATGTGGAAGTCCGCCGTTGGGGTTCCCCTCCCAAGTTCGATTTCCCCCCTAAGCCTCATTGGGAGCTGGGGGAGCAGCTCGGGGTTCTCGATCTGGAGCGGGCGGTGAAGCTTACGGGTGCACGATTCGCCGTCTATTGGGATCTGGGAGCGAGGCTGGAGCGGGCGCTCGCCAATTTCATGCTCGATCTACACACTCGCCAGCATGGCTACACGGAGGTCTTACCCCCCTATTTGGTAAATTCCGACTCGATGTATGGTACCGGGCAGCTGCCCAAATTTGCGGCCGATCAGTTTCGCGTTCCCCACGGCGACAGAGATTTATGGCTCATTCCGACCGCCGAGGTTCCGCTTACCAATCTTTACCGTGGCGAGGTGCTAGAAGCTTCGCGCCTGCCGGTCTGCCTCACGGCCTACACACCCTGTTTTCGCAGTGAAGCCGGCTCCTACGGAAAAGACGTACGCGGCATCATCCGCCAGCATCAATTTCAGAAGGTGGAGCTGGTGCGGTTCTCCCGTCCGGAAACCTCCTACGACGAACTGGAGCAGCTGACCCACAACGCCGAGGACGTGCTCCAGCAGCTCGGGTTGCATTATCGCGTCGTGACACTGAGTACCGGCGATATGGGGTCGTCTTCGGCCAAAACCTACGATCTCGAGGTGTGGTTGCCTGGGCAACAGCTGTTTCGTGAAATTTCCTCGTGCTCCAATTTCGAAGCATTTCAAGCGCGGCGGGCGAATATCCGTTACCGCGCGGAAGGAAAGGGCAAGCCCCAGTTCGTGCATACTCTGAACGGCAGCGGGCTCGCCATTGGGCGCACTTGGGTCGCCATTCTGGAGAACTATCAGCAGGCGGATGGAACGGTGTTGATCCCGGAGCCGCTTCGGCCTTATATGGGAGTCGAACGACTTACTCCAAAGAAGTTTTAGCCGAGGCGCCAGAGACGTGTCAGAATCGTTGATCTCGCCCAGCTTCCCGCGGAAGTTGAGGCTAGATCGGTGAGCGGGATATGGACCTCAACAGGGTTGAAGCAAATGCGACGGCGGTTTCGAAACCGGTCGCTCCGGTCGCGGGAGTCTGGCGCACCCTCCGGAGCTACATCCTGTGGTCGCACGAGCGCGGCAGCGTGCAATACGACGTGATGGTCACGCTTATTTTGCTCTTCGTTTTCTTTTCCCCGAAGCTTATCAACTTCAAGGACAAACCGGTCGAACACAATCCTCATCCAACCGGGGTCGTGGTCATGCCCGACGGCCAGGGAGGGTTGATCTACCAGGTAGAAGGTTCCGCGGTGATGGGCGAGGATGAAGACGCTCGAAGAGGCGAATTGCTCGGAATCATTGAACCAATTTCGGGAGAGGTGACCATCACCAAGGTCGAAGCGGTGCGGAACCAGGCCGGACGCGTGGCGCATTACAAGGTCTGGGTAGAACGCAAATAGCGGCTGGGGCATTCGATCCCAATGAGCCTGCCAAGATGGTGTACCTGCGGCTTGTCCATGCTGACGGTAGGGGCGGTCGTGTGGGCCGCGCCGGCCTGGAAGCAGGCAGCAAATTCTGCCGCTGCGAAAGCCGGGCCAGACACCGCGAAGTCCAGCGGCCCGGCCGATTCGGAACTTGAGCGGGTGATCGCCCAGATGGATCGCACGGCCGCGAGTTTTCGCACCGCACAAGCCAAGTTTGTCTGGACCCAATACATCTCGGTGGTCGATGAAAAGGACGTGCAAAAGGGAACGGTGTACTTTCGCAGGACTGGCCAGCAAGTAGAGATGGCCGCCGATATCACCGAACCGACCCCGAAGCAGGTCGTCTTCGCCGACAGCAAAGTTCAGCTGTACTACCCGAACACCAAACAACTGACGCAGTACGATACGGGCAAGTATCAGGGCTTGGTTGAGAGTTTCCTGGTGCTCGGTTTCGGCGGCAGCGGCCAAGACATGCTGAAATCGTTTAGCGTGAGCTATCTCGGCAAGGAAACCATGGACGGCATTGCGGTTGCGAAACTGGACCTGGTTCCGAAATCGGACAAAGCTCGCAATACCTTCGAGCACATCTGGTTGTGGATTGATCTAACCCGGGGGGTCTCATTGCAGCAAAAGATGTTTGCACCCAAGCCGGATAACGATTATCGGCTGGCCAGCTACTCCGAGATCCAGCTGAAGGAAAAAATCCCCGACAGCGCCTTCAAGATCAAGACGAAGTCCTGAGTTCCCAAAGGCTAACTCGGGCGACGGCGGGGACTCACTGAAGTCAGCCAAAGCCAGTGAAAATAAAGGCTGAAAAACATGCGGCCGCGAGTTATACTCGGTAAGCCGAAAGCGTCACGGTTATTTACAAGGCAAAGTCGATGGCCAAGGTTTTTACCATTCCCGTTCCTCCCAAACCCCCGCGTCGCCGGGAGCGCAATCCTGATCCCCGCTACGTAGACGGCCAACGCCTGCTGGTTGAGGCCATGAAGTACCTGGCCCAGGCCGACCGTGTGGGCAATCGAGCGGCCATCGCATTGCTCTCCGAGCATGTCCGTACCCGCTTCCGTATGACCGATTCGCCGCTCGGCGAATAACGCTCCCCCGCCGGTTCTAGGATCGGCAGCCCGTTCGCGCGATCCTTGCGCGCCGGTTCCCCAAAGCCTTGGCTGCAAGCAGAATCACAACCGGATAGCCTTCGAGGGTATAGCGGGTCTCCGGATTCTCGAGCGTGCCCAAGAAGGCCGATCGCACAATCACAAAACCGAGCAGCAGGCCGAGATGGAGTACCGGCCCTCCCCGCACCAAGCCGAGCGTAGCCGCGCCCAAGTAAAGAAGATTGACGACGCCCAGGGCGATCATCACCCCCAGCCATAGCGCCTGTTCGTCGAACTCCCACCATCGGCTGTTACACGGCAAGATTTCCGTTCTTGGCCGCAGCCACATATCGGCGATCCGCAGCAAGGGTAGCCAGACCCAGTAACGCCAACGATCCTGCCGGACACGCTCCTCGGCCAGTTGTTCGAATCTGTGATCGAGAGCGGGATCGATCTGAAGCTGCCGGTTGTAATCGTCGAGCAACGCCTCGGTTTCGTCTCGCTGCTCCGGGCTATCGAAAGCGCGGGTGGGCAGATTGGCTGGATCAATCGGGCTGCCTGGCACCGCCCAGTAAACTTCCTCGGTGGAAGCATAGTCGGCAATCCAGGTTTTCATCCATCGTTCGAAGCCTAGGGGCACAAAGGTGTTTGCTTCATTGGCGTAACGCGGCGCCAGGGGCTGAAACCGATCGAAGGTGCGCCAGTTGCGGACCGTCCACGGAACGAGCAGCAGGAGCGCGGACCCCCCGAGCACCAGGCCGGCTCGGAGCAAGGATTCGATGGTCGAGGTGGCGCCTTCTGGCGGCAGCCGGCTAGGGAGTCGAGCTAGGATCAGAGACGCGAGATAAAGCTCAATGGCGATCGGCAGCAAAATGCCGTCGGGCCGCATGAGAATGGCACCACCACAGGCCAGCCCACAGGCCAGCCATCGAAGCCAGCCTCGACCTTCGAGGCCCGAGATGGCGAAATTCAGGGCCAGCGCGGTGAAGAAGACCTCCCAGGTTTCGGTGAGTGCCGCCGCGGCATAGTTTGCCAGAAACGGGCACAAGGCGCCCAGGAGGAAGGCCGCCTTGGCGGCCCGCGGGGAGAGTAGACGACGGGTGAGATCGGCGACGGCAAAACAGGTCGCGATGTCGACAACCATTTGGAAGACGAGCGCCGCCCGGTAGTGTTCCATTCCGAAGATGCGAAACACCAAGGCAAGGAAGGCAGGATACCCGGGCAGGCGGATATCGGTCGGAGAAATTCTCGTGATACCACTCAAGCCGTAGATTCCGTGTTGCAGCCAGTTCTTGGCGATATCCCCGTAGACGAAGGAATCCGCGGTGAGGGCAGGAACCCGCAGGATAAACAGAAGGCGAAGCGCCATCCCAGCCAGGGTTGCGAAGAGGAAAAAGCGGGGGTTCTTGCGCACGAGTTCGCGCACCACCGCACTATAACGTGTTTTCCCCGTTCCGGCAGCTTCGTCAATCTCTAAGGGCGGGGCTGTCACGGTCGGGGCGTGTCGTTGACCCTGCTTACCACACAGCTTAGGATGGAATCATCTAATGGCCCAACCGGTTTTCTTCGATCCTCGACAGGCGCGCTGGAAGCGGCTGCGGTGGTTGTTCGACGCCCTCGCCGTCAGCTTTATGCTGCTGGTGAGCTTTTTTATTTACAACGTCTTACATGACGAACCGCTGCCTACGCTGCTGTGGAAGACGGAAACCAAACCCTACCATGCGCTGCGCGAAACCGAGAGAGAGAAGGCCAAGGAGCGCCGTCGGCAGGCGGCCTTGCGACGCACCCAGCGCAGGATGCCTTCGCAGCTGATGCTGGGACCCGAGGAAGGGGTTCGGGCGGCCTTTTACGTGCCCTGGGATGCCGCCAGTTTTTCTTCCTTACGAGAGTATGCTCGCCAGATTGACCTGCTCTATCCGGAATGGCTGCACGTAGTGACCGCCGACGGAAAGTTGCAATCGATCGATGAACAAACGATGAACTTTTTCGACGTGGTCGAAACTTCGTCCGTTCGCCCGGTCGACGATAAAGTCATGCCCTTCCTCAAGTCGGAAGAGACCGGCCTCGAAGTCTACCCCATGGTCAACAATTCCGATGGTGTCAACTGGGTGGACATCAGCGGCTTCCTGAATGATGCCCGCGCCCGAACTCGCTTCCGGCAGCAGGTTGCGGCATTTCTGGCAACCGACAAATATCGCGGGCTGATGGTCGATTTCGAGGAGTTTCCGAAGAAGGGTCAACCGGGGTACAACAGCTTGCTCGAGGAACTCTCCCGCGACCTCCATAAAAGAGGAGAGAAGCTCTACGTGAGCGTTCAGCCTCACAACGAAGATTTTGATTATGCGCGGATTTCCGCCGCCGCCGATGGCGTGGTCGTAATGGACTACGACGAGCATTTCCCCGGCGGCCAGCCCGGCCCGGTGGCTTCCCAGGACTGGTTCGTCCAGAGTCTGGAAGTTGCCGCGAAGTTAATCCCGAAGCAGAAGCTGATTTGTGCCATTGGCAATTATGGCTATGACTGGGTCGAACGAACCAAGCAGGGCACTCCTCCCCCGGGTATGAAGGACACCAATTCGAGCGTCCAGGAGGCTTGGCTTACGGCGCGAGATTCCGAGGAGGACGTGGATTTTGACGACGACAGCCTCAATCCGCACGTCAGCTACATGGACGAGCACAACCTCCGCCATGACATCTGGTTTCTGGATGCGGTTACGGCGCTCAACGAAATGAGGGCGGCCCAGACCCTGGGCGTCGAGACCTTCGCTCTGTGGCGGCTCGGATCTGAAGATCGCTCGCTATGGAAGGTATGGGATGTGCCCGGCGAGTCGAATGCGGCCGACAAATTACGAGATGTTCCCCCTGGCGATGACGTGGACATGGTGGGAACGGGCGAGATTTTTAGGATCGAAGCCGAGCCTTCTCATGGGACCCGCACGCTGACCATCGACTCCGGTTCCGGGCTGATTACGGATGAGGAGTTCGACCCTTTGCCCGAACCGTATCGCGTCGCCCGCTACGGCTACAGCCCCAACCAGGTGGCCCTCACCTTTGACGACGGCCCCGATCCGCAATGGACCCCCAAGATTCTCGACGTGCTCAAGCGGGAACAGGCGCCGGCGACGTTCTTTCTCATCGGTCTCGAGGCTGAGAGCTTCGGCAGCATTACCTCGCGGATCTATCGCGAGGGGCATGAGATCGGCAATCACACCTTCACCCATCCCGACATCAGCAACATTTCTCGGGCTTTCGTCGAGCTCGAGATTAATTTGACCGCCGAGCTGTTTGCCAGCCGTCTGGGAGTCCATACCTTGCTCTTCCGGCCTCCCTACTCGATCGATCAAGAGCCGGACACGACGGATCAGGTGCGGCCGCTGAAGACGGCCCAAGACATGGGCTACATTCTGGTGGGCGACAAGATCGATCCCAATGATTGGCAAGAAAATCCGCGGCCGACGGCGGGGGAAATCACCGATCGTGTGCTGGCTCACCTCCCGCCCTGCGGCAGCGATACCCGCTTCTGCGGAAGCATCATTCTCTTGCATGACGGCGGAGGCGACCGCCGTCAAACCGTTCAAGCGCTGCCGGCAATCATCGAAGGCGTTCGCGCCAAAGGGATTACGATCGTCCCGCTGTACCAGCTAATGGGAAAGACCAAGGCCGACGTGATGCCCGCTCTGGCCGGGGACCAGCGCTGGGCGGCCCGCGTCGATTGGATCGGGTTCGCACTGTGGACCTTTGTCAGCAAGGGCATTGCCTGGATCTTTTTCCTCGGCGACCTGCTGATGACCGGGCGCTTGCTTTTTGTCGGTGCATTTGCCATTTACGACCGTTTAAGGCAACGGCCCTCGCCCGATTCGACCTACTACAAGCCGGCGGTGTCGGTTCTCATCCCCGCCTACAATGAAGAGAAGGTGATCGAGCGCACGGTGCGCGCCGTTCTGGCTTCGGACTACCCCGACTTGCGCGTCATCGTGATTGATGACGGATCCAGCGACCGGACTCTTGAAGTGACACGCCGTGCCTTTGCCCGCGAACAAGCCACGGGCCGCGTCCTGGTCTTGACCAAGGAGAATTCGGGCAAAGCCGACGCCTTGAACTACGGACTCGAGTACCTGCAGGATGAGGAGATCTTTGTCGGTATCGACGCCGATACCATCGTGGCTCCCGAAGCTGTTTCGCGGCTGGTCCCGCATTTTCTCGATCCGAGGGTGGCCGCCGTCGCGGGCAATGTCAAAGTGGGCAATCGGGTAAATCTGTGGACGCGCTGGCAAGCTCTCGAGTACATCACCAGCCAGAATTTCGAGCGACGGGCGCTGAACACCTTGGGAGCCGTGAGCGTTGTGCCCGGAGCCATCGGGGCCTGGAGAACATCGGCCGTGCGCGAGGTCGGTGGCTACCACACCGATACGGTCGCCGAAGACGCCGATCTGACCATGGCGCTCTTGCGGCGTGGATACCGGACAGAATATGAAGACCTGGCGCTGGCTTATACGGAGGCACCGACCAATGCCAACGGCCTGATGCGGCAGCGCTTTCGTTGGTCGTTTGGCATTCTGCAATCCGTCTGGAAGCATCGCGCCGTGTTTGCCAGGAAGGGTGCTCTCGGCTGGGTAGCCTTGCCGAACATTGTCATCTTCCAGATCCTTTTACCCCTGGTCTCGCCTTTCATCGATCTCATGTTCGCGTTCGGCGCCGTCTGGTATTTCGTGCAGAAACACTTTCATCCCGACTCCACCGATCCCGCGGACTTCACCCGGCTGGTGTTGTTCTTTGCTGCTTTCTTGATCATCGATTTCGTAATCTCGGCGGTTGCATTTGCCCTCGAGCGTCGCCAGCCGGAAGCAAGAGAGGACACCTGGCTGCTCAGCCAGGTGTGGCTTCAGAGGTTTGCCTATCGCCAGTTGTTCTCTGTGGTCCTGATCAAGACGCTGAAACGGGCCATTGAAGGTCAGCGCTTTGCCTGGGACAAGCTGGAACGTACGGCGGCCGTGAGCTACCAGTCGGCGGAGAGTCGGGAATCGGTGAAGGTCCAGGAATAGCGCTCGATCGAAGCGGCGAGCCGGATGAAGAAGGTCCTCGATTGCCCGGTCGAGGTTTCGCGGAAGCCCCCAAAGACACGGACCTCTCGAGTGCTACAATAAAATTTTGCGCGGCTTCCCCTAACATCCCTAGCGGGCGGAGGTGTATCCATGGCAACCATTGAAGCTTCCGTCCGGCCCGAAACTCGCCGGCACGAAGGCCGGTTTGAAAACGAGCGGCCGGTCGACTTCAGCCAAGAAGAGAACGCGCGCAAGATGCGCGCCGCCATCGAGAAAGTGTCTTCCCAATTAGGCCGGGAATACGATCTACGGATTGGCGGCAAACGGATCAGAACCGAGGCCAAGATCCGGTCTCTCAACCCGGCCCGGCCGTCGCAGGTTGTGGGCGTGCATTCGAAAGCCGGCAAAGAACATGTCGAGCCGGCGATCGAAGCGGCGCACCAGGCCTTTCTGTCCTGGAGCCGCACTTCGGTCGAGGAGCGGGCCAGCTTGCTGTTTCGGGTCGGGGATCTGCTGCGGGAGCGCAAGTTTGAGTTCATGGCGTGGCTGGTCTTTGAAGTGAGCAAGAACTGGGCGGAGGCCGACGGCGATATCGGCGAGACCATCGATTTTTGCGAGTACTACGGCCGCGAGGCTCTGCGGTTCTCGAAGATCCAGACCGATGTTCAGCTCCCCGGTGAGCGGGACCGGCTCATGTACATTCCACTCGGGGTGGGAGCGGTCATTCCTCCCTGGAATTTCCCCTGCGCCATTATGGCGGGCATGACCCTGGCTTCGATCGTTTCCGGAAATACTGTCATTCTCAAGCCGTCGAGCGATGCGCCCACCATCGCGGCGAAGTTTGTCGAGTTGCTCGACGAGGCCGGGCTCCCCGAGGGTGTCGTGAACTTCTGCCCGGGATCGGGTGCGACATTCGGGAACGCTGTGGTCTCCCATGCCAAGACCCGCTACATCGCATTCACCGGCTCGCGTGAAGTGGGTTTGGACATCAACCAGCGCGCGGCGGAGATTCCTCCCGGACAGATGTGGGTCAAACGCACGATTCTTGAAATGGGAGGCAAGGACGCGATCATTGTTGATGCCGACGCCGATCTCGACGCCGCGGTTGAGGGAGTCGCGCAATCGGCCTTCGGCTTCCAAGGGCAAAAGTGTTCCGCCTGCTCGCGGGCCATCATCGACGAGCGGATCTACGATCGATTTCTCGAGCGCCTGAAGGTTCGGGTGGAGAAAATCTCGGTCGGGGATCCGGCGGAAAACGCCAACATGGGAGCGGTCATCAATGAAGCGGCGATGCACTCCATTCTCAGCTACATTGAATACGGAAAAAAGAGCGGACGGCTCATCGCCGGGGGTGGAAGGGCGAGCCACGCCGGCGAAGGGTACTTCCTTCAGCCTACCGTGATCGCTGACATCGAGCCCAAGTCCAAGCTCGAGCAGGAGGAGATTTTCGGGCCCGTGCTCGCAGTCATAAAAGCCAAGAACTACGATCATGCGCTCGAGATCGCCAACGACACCGAATTCGGATTGACGGGAGCCGTCTTTACCCGCTCGCGAGACAAGATCGAGCGCGCCATGCGTGAATTCCACGTGGGCAACTTATACATCAATCGCAAATGCACGGGGGCGATGGTGGGGGCTCATCCCTTTGGCGGATTCAACATGTCGGGAACAGATTCGAAATCGGGTGGCCCCGATTATCTTGGGTTATTCACCCAAGCCAAGTCGGTCGCGGAGAAGATCACCTAGATTTCTTGCCGGCAAGCGTCGACAGCCAGTCGCACGGCAGGCTGCCGAGGAGAAACAACTCCCCGCCTATCTCTCGGCCCTGCGCCGGGGTTTTTAGGAAGGCACGGCTTGTCCGGGTTGAGGTTGCGCGGCAGCCGTGGCTGCAGCGGCCTCGTTCAGGATACGGTGATGGATGGTAAATAGAGCCAGCTCCAGCCGGTCCGAAACGCCGATCTTGTCGTATACGTTACGTAAGTAATTCTTGATGACCTGCTCGGTGGTCCCCAGCTGGGCGGCAATCTCTTTGTTCTTATAACCCTGCACGATGAGCGCGACGATGCGCAACTCTTTCGCCGTCAGGCGGTCGCGGACACGCAAACCAACGATATCGTTTTCGGTGAGTTCGCTGGGCACGGCGATGTCCTGCACCCAGGTTTCCCCGCGAGCTACTTTGCGCACACAGTCTACCAGGGCGGAGCTGGTCACGTTGCGATAGACCACGCCATGCGCGCCGACCCCCATGTACCGTTGCGCACTCTCGCCGGTATCGGCGAGTACGACCACCCGCGTTTTCACTTTGTTCGCACTCTGCAGCACGGCGTTAAAGTCGGCGTGAAATCCGCCGGCTACAATCAGCACTGCGGCGCGGAACTTGTCCACGGCCATGAACATCTGCTCGGCCGTTTGGGCTTGCGCAACGATACGCATCTCGTCTTCCACCGCCAGCACTTTCGCGATTCCCGCGCGGAAGATCGCCTGATTGTCGGCCAAAATGAGTTTCAGCATGGCGTCACCACCTCGAAGTTGTGTTCTGGCACCGGCCCGGCACCGAGGGAGCAATGCGACCGATCCCGTTCCATTCGCGCGCAGCGCGACCGCTCCCAGGCCGCGGAGAAGACAGAAAATTTCCCTATTCCCGGCGAACGAAATCGTAGGTATCGATCACGCAGGCCACACCTCGGGCCTGCTTGGAGTTGCCCGCTCCCGGCTCGTCGGCACGTACGACGCGCCCGCGGCACTGTACAATCACCGGTTCCTTCGCGCCGGTTACTTCGGGAGGAAGAGAGATTTCAAACTCGACGTTGGATCCGACTTCGAGCGCGGCGTCGGCGCGGATATAGACCCCTGCAGCGCTCAAATTTCCCGTTACTCCGGCGTGTTGCCCACTCTCTTCCGCCTTGTGAATCTTAATCGGCAATTCGAGAGGGAATCGTTTTCCCGTCCGTGATTCGGACACAAGCCCTCCTCGTTTCTGGCCATTTGTATCTCTAAAAGCCAGCTCCATCAGACATCTCCTACGGAGGTTATTGTACTAACCTGCCCTTATATCATGGAAACCACTCCCCCACAAAGCACGATTCCAGCCGATCGACGACCGAAGACGGTAGGAACTAGGTACCCCTTCGCTGGGCCATATTCGGCCTCTGCCGGGCGTTCGCCTTGGGAGTTTGCCTGGCAAGTTCGCCCGATGCGTCTCGCTTCCTCCCGGTTCGATGGTCTCGATTTGCACAGAA
>DASPVG010000156.1:0-18544 GCA_035622455.1 Terriglobales bacterium | reverse complement strand
TCACCCCGCCATCGTGTTTTCCACTCACATGGACACGGTTCCGCCTTTTATCCCTTCCTCCGAGGATGCGACCCGGGTGTACGGCCGAGGCTCCTGTGATGCCAAGGGAATTATCGCCGCCCAGATCGCGGCCGCCGAACGCCTTCGCTTAGAAGCCATCGAGGTCGGCTTGCTCTTTCTGGTGGGCGAAGAACGTGACAGCCTGGGCGCGAAGGTGGCAAACCAGCAGGCTCCCGGAAATCAGTTTCTGGTCAATGGCGAGCCGACCGAAAATCGAATCGCGGTGGCATCAAAAGGGACCCTGCGGGTTGACATCGTCGCCCAGGGGCGCATGGCGCACTCGGCCTATCCGGAACTGGGTGAATCGGCCATCGACAAGCTGCTCAAGGTTCTCAATCGGCTCGAAGCCATGAAACTCCCGGTCGAGGAAGAAGTGGGGCCAACGACGTTGAACATCGGAGTGATCGAGGGTGGACGGGCGCCCAATGTGATTGCCGACCACGCACGTGCACAATTGCTGTACCGGCTCGTGGGTCCTGCGAACCTTCTGCGGCAACAAATTGCCGCGGCCGCAGCCGGGCTGGCAACGGTAGAATTCCTCTCCGAGACTCCCTTGGTGCGTTTGCGTACCCTCGGCGGGCTCCCCACGATGGTGGCGGCATTTACCACCGACGTTCCGGCGCTGACCAACTGGGGTGAGCCTCTGCTCATTGGGCCGGGCTCGATTCACGTGGCCCATACCCGGGACGAATACATCGAAAAAAAACAGCTGAGCGAGGCCGTCGATCTCTATTGCGGGATTGCCAGACGCCTTACCGAGAAAAGTTGAAAAGGGCCGAACTGCACTCTGCTGATCGCAAAAGGGCGATTCTCAGTTGACTCGAGGCCCGAGGTTTTTTTTTGACATCGGAGGTACCCGACACTCAGCTTCCTACGTGTACGTCGAACACGCCCGTCTCGACCTGGCCATGCCGCTTGACCTGCACGAACAAACGGTAGTCGCCGGGCTGGGGAAATCCATAGGGAAAAGAAACCTCAGCGGGCAGGGAATCGATCGGCCTTTGATTCATCGAGCTAGGCTCCATCGAATGATGCGCCATTGAATTGTCATCGGAGGGCAGACCGAAGTCTTTCTCCACGATCACCAACGATGCCATGGGCACGGAGCCAGCGGGATGGATGTGCGCAAAGACCGACAGATCCGAGCGCACGAACTCGGCATGACCGGCCATGCCCATGTAAGGTTCCAGGTCATTCACCGGTTGATGCTGGGCATCCTCGACGCGGAAGCGTAGCCAGGTAGCCGGTCCGGCTTTCAGCGCATTACCATCCTGTTCCCAGACCATGCGCCCGCCATCGGAAAGTTCGGCGACATGGACCGTCTGGCCGGAAGGTTCAAACCCTGATGCGACCGCCCGAGAGTCGTCGCCTGATAACGGTTCGCCCTTCACTTCCGGCAAATCGATTTCGCTGACCAGAGTCTCGGGGAACCCGGTTCCGCGGACAATGTCGGCAAAGATTTTGTATTTTCCCGCAGGAATTGCCGGCAACCGCATGGTGAACGATCCGTCGCTCGTTTGCTCCGGATGCAAATGATAGAAGCGATCCATTGCCGGAACGCGGAGCAGAAAAACATGCATGAGGTGCCCGTGATCGGGAATCAGGCTCATCGACCATTGATTAGCGCGGGTCTTGTGCCAGAAATCTTCTTGGATGCGCAGCGTGAGCAGATCGGCCTCGTTATTCCGATCGAGGGACACACCGAGTGGCGGTGTGCTGTAAATCATGGTGTGCTTGAGGTCGGCCGCCTGTACGTTCCACCACCAGTTGCCCAGCGTCAGGATGGTGACCACCAACCCAGCGGCCAGCAGCATGGCGATGCGCCCCAAACGACGATGTCGCGGGGAAGGAATCACCGCGGGCGCGAGCCCGCCTTCGCGCGCGGCTGCTCCGGCGATCGATATAATGCCGACGGAGAGAAACAGCATAAGCCCCAAGAGCAGAGCACCGAGGGCTTTTTCCATCGGCAAGGTGCGGCGCGCAAACACGGGGACGGGCACCGCCATTTTTCCGAGTCCTTGCGTTCCTGCCACCGCGAAACGCACTTCCCACGATCCCGATTCCATCAACCATACTTTGCCCGTGAACCATTGTGGATCCGCTGCGGAGGGTTCGAGGATATCCGATGCCGGCGGTAAGCCCTGATCTTTGCCATTCACGTAGACCGGCGCGACGCTGATGCTCGCGACCGTGCCCGAGGTGACGCGAACCTCGACCTGCGCGATTCCGGGCACCATGGCCGGTGGATTGATCGTTACCAACAGTCGGTAAGGACCGGCGGCGCCTTCAAAGTACACGTCGGGGCTGCCGACGTGCGCCAAGGCCAAGGGCGTTACCATCACAAGCAAAATGAATCGTCCAAAGGCCCGCACCCAAACCTCCTTGCCGCTCCAACAAGCCGGACGCGGCGTTCGCTAACGGCGGACACGGCGCATCCAGTCTCCCCAAAGCATGCCGATGCGCGCGGAAATGATGGTCGCTACGAGTGCGATGAGCATGCCGACCCAGAATTCAGTGCGCGTCTGCTCGTAGGCGCGCAGGGTCCACCCCAGGGGATACTGCGAAGGCGGAGTGCTATAGGGGAATTCGTTCATTGCGAAAATGCGGTTGCGCGCGTAGGGCGACATCATGAAGTAGGCGAATGGCCAGTTCACCGCCAGATTCACGGCCATGAATGCGCTACCGCCCACCGCCGCCCGCCACGTGTCGCCGCGGTAGGAGAAACGGTTGAGGACGAAGTCGAGCGCGATCGCCCCGGGAAGCACGAGCACCGGGAAACCCAGCGGCACCATGTGCGTGATCGGAGTGAACACCGGGCCCAGCTTTGGCTGGGCAGGGAAAAAGGGAAAAATCCAGTTTCCCGCGAGCCACAAACCCGTGTACATCGCAGCCAGAGTAGTCGCGGCCCAGCGGCGTCCGCAAGGGCGGCCAATTCCGACCAGCACGACGGGCATGGTCATTCCCAGCACGCGGTAGTAGATGGCGCTGTGCATTAGAGTCTGGTCGCCAATGTACTCAAGACCCAGCATCGTCAGCAGGCAGAGCAAGAGCGCGCCGTTATAGAGCAGCAGCCGGTCGAGTTTCGTGCGGCTTTCCCCCGTCGACTGATTCATTTGACTGGTCGTCAGGATGAGTCCGCCGAGGCCCATGGCAAAAATCCCAAGAATCAGCACCACGTGCGGCGGACTGAGGATTGTCACGTCCAAGCCGAACGAGTTGTGCCACCAGTTATCGAAGGGCGCAGAGGTCAGCATGCAGAAGCCGCCCCAAGCCGCTACGAATGCGCCCAACGGTCCGCGGAATCCCCAAACCTGCACGCTACTCTCTCGGGCCGCGAGGTTGCCCGAGAAGGTGGTGTGCAAGATCAAATACGCGCAGCAGAGCCCGGTGAGCACCGCTCCAAACTGGATGGCAAGGTGAGCCGGTGTCCAGAATGTGTCGCGGCCGATGCCCGTGTGCCAAGAAATATCCCAGTACAGACCGACCGTAGTCGAAGTCACCGCCACAGCGGACGTCCACACATACCAGGGCACGGCCGTGGCGCGGTTCCGAGACAACTCCGTTACGGCCGCAGAAGGCGGAAACGTGATCCTAGCGCTGTCTGCCACCAGGCACCTCCGGAGAGACTTCAGTTCGCGCGGAACCTAGACGGTCGACCCGATTGGGCGACAAACGACGACTGCGTCCAGGACCTCAACCGCATATATTGTCCAACACCGGAGCGCTCGGGGGCAAAAGCATACCATCGCTCCGCTACCCACAGAGCAAGAGAGAAGCTTGAACATGGGACGTACGGGGCGGACCGAGATTCCCTGGATCGGGTTCGAAAGTCGAGACCGGGCATGGACATACGGATAGCCCGCGACCGCCAGTTTACGCCCACTTCGGTCGGGGACGTGGGTCGCAGAGGGCGTTCGAAGCCCGGCACCGGATAGGGCGAGCGTAATGTCGTCGGTGCCTTCTCGGAGGTTGGATGGAATGGTGGCAGCCTGGGCTATCTGGGCCCTGCGCAACTTTGACCCAAAACCATTTAAACTGAAGCGATGTCGACCGGAACCCCGAATTCGCTCTCGAAGTCGTCTTCTGCGTACTTGCGTTCGGCCATGCACCAACCCATCCGATGGCAGGAGTGGGGAGAGGAGGCGTTTCGTCAAGCGCAACGGGAGAACAAACCGATCTTGCTCGATATCGGCGCGGTCTGGTGTCACTGGTGTCACGTGATGGACCGGGAATCCTATGACAGCCCGGAAATTGCCCAAATCGTGAATGAACGATTTGTTGCCATCAAAGTCGATCGCGATGAGCGGCCCGACATTGACAGCCGCTACCAAATCGCCGTCAGCTCGATCAGTGGGCAGGGTGGCTGGCCGCTAACCGCGTTTCTGACGCCGGAGGGCAAACCGTTCTACGGCGGAACCTATTTTCCTCCCGAAGACCACTACGGGCGGCCTAGTTTCAAACGAACGCTCGTGGCGATCGCCGACGCTTACCGCGAAAAGCACGGCGACGTGGTGGAGCAGGCAAAACTGGTCGAAAGCGCGATCTCCCAGGCGGAATCCTTCCCCGGCGGGAAGGCTCACTTTTCGTCGACCATCATGGATCGGATCCTCGAATCGATTCTGAAGATGTTCGATGCCGACCACGGGGGATTCGGCAACGCGCCGAAGTTTCCGCACTCCGCCGCCCTTGACCTCGTCATCGATCAGTATGTCCGATCGAACGATGAAGAGCTTCGTCGCGTATTTGTGACCACTCTAGAAAAAATGGCGCGAGGCGGAGTTTATGATCACCTGGCAGGCGGATTCCACCGTTATTCGGTTGACCAGAGCTGGATTGTTCCGCACTTTGAGAAGATGTGCTACGACAACTCCGAGCTGCTCAAGAATTACGTGCATGCCTATCAGGCGACAGGCGAAGAGTTTTTTGCCGACGTGGCCCGCGACATCATCCGTTGGATGGACGGGTGGCTGAGCGACCGCGAGCGGGGCGGCTTCTACGCCTCACAGGATGCCGATTTTTCCATGGATGATGACGGCGACTACTTCACCTGGACTCGGGCCGAGGTCGAAGCGGTTTTGACGCCCGAGGAGGCCGAGGTCGCGAGCTTACGTTATGACGTCAACGAAATCGGAGAAATGCACCATCATCCCGCCAAGAATGTTCTCTACATCCGGGCTGCGGTGGAGGAAATCGCCCGACGGCTGCGACTGACGCCCGCTGAAGTCGAAACGCTCCTCGCGTCAGCGAACGAGAAGATGTATGCCGCGCGATTAAAGCGCCCCACTCCGTATGTGGACAAGACCGTGTACACCGGGTGGAACGCACTCTCGATCTCAGCTTACCTCGAAGCTGCCAAGGTGCTCGGACTCGACGCGGCCCGGCAGTTTGCTCTTCGCTCCCTGGATCGCGTTTTGGCGAGCCGGGAAAAGAGCGGGGAACTCCTCCACCTGCTGGCTTATTCTGACCCCGACGCCTCCCCGCGCCATATTCCGGGTGGGCTCGACGACTACGCGTTCACGGCAGTGGCATGCCTGGATGCCTATGAATCCACCGCTGACTTGAGTTATTTTGCGTTTGCACGGCGCATTGCCGACACCATGCTCGATCTTTTCTTCGACCCGGTTGACGGAGGATTCTTCGATACTGCCCGCACCCTGCCCGGCGAAAAATCTCTGGGCATTCTCGGTACGCGCCGCAAGCCCTTTCAAGATTCCCCTACTCCCGCCGGAAATGCTGTCGCCGCGATCGCCCTTCTTCGACTCCATGGGTACACCGACGACCCAAGTTACCGGCAAAAAGCGGAGCAGACGCTTGAGGTTCTGGCCGGAGTGGCTGGACAATACGGGCTATTCGCGGCTACCTACGGCATCGCCGGGCTGCATTTCTCGCAACCTCATACCCAGGTTGTTGTCGTCGGCAACGGCCCAACCGCCGCCGAACTCTACCGTCAGGCGGTAAGTCCGTTCTCTCTCACCAAAGCTGTGCTGAAGCTCGATTTCAATGAGGTGGTTCCCGAGAACCTTCCTCCCGTCCTGGGCCAAACCGTTCCTCAGTTGCCGACCGTGCGAGAGCATGGGACGGCAGCGATCCTCTGCTCGGGCTTCTCGTGCCAGCCTCCCGTTTCTGAACCGGAAAAACTCGGGCGCCGGCTGCGCGAGGCCTTGCTGGCCAACCGCGTGGCCTGAAAAGGAAAAAGGCTAGCGCCGTTTCTGCGGTCACTAGCCTTAAAACGTTTGGCACATCGAAGAGGAGCACCAACCTTCTTCGATTGTGACTAAGTCGCTGATGGATGCGGCGGCTCGAGAGGTATCGGCGCCTCATCCGCGATCGCGATCGTCGGAGTTACCAACGCCGCACCAACGCAAAAGAACCCTACCACGAAGACAAAGGTCCTCAGCGCACGTCTCATACATTTCTCCTTGTGCGGATTCCCTGGGAGCGGAAACCCTTACTGGCGAGGAATTATAAAAGGCATGTCAAGCACAGCGGTGCATTTTCGACCCGCGACGGGACCCCGACACCGATTGTGTTTGGCGCCGTCGATCCCACGCTTCCAATGCCTGGATTGAGTGGGGGGATTAGAATCGCGGCCTCAATCAAGCGCGCAACGAAGGAGAAGCAGAGAGAGGAGGTTCGACCTCGGGAGCGGGTCGACCTTCGGCTGCTTGATATTCGAGGTGCTCGGGATCCTTCGCGTTACGCGAGAGCGCGCGGTCGACCATCCGTTCGAACATAGGGATCAGAGAATCGGCAGGGGCAGGGTGCTGCAAGTCGCTCAGGCTTTGTTCCCAGCGCTGCGATACCAGCGCCGTCCCAATGTTCTGGGGGGAAGCAACTTTGCTGGCCGCGTATGCCAGCCACACCAAAATGGTGCAGCAATACAAAGACATGTTGGCGAGCACGAAGACGGGGCCGCTGATCTCGCCCCCGCTATAAAGGGCGTTTCCGGTTAACTGTGTGCCCGCAAGCACTCCCAATCCGAGGGCGATGCCGAAGCTAGGTTGTTTCCAGGAAACCGACAAGTACCTGGAAAAAATCATCAGGAACAGGACCAATCCGCACTGAATGACGCGCACGCATCGCTGCATGGTCAAAAGAGCCACGATCAGAGGAGATTGCCCGGTCGGGCTTGAGACTGCGACCACTAAGGCCACAATCATCATGACCAAGGCGGCCCATTTAAAGAGGACAGTCCCAAGGTCTCTCAGCATGTGGTAGGGGCGAAATACGTCGACGAAGATCTCGTGGATAACGAGGAAACTGAATGTCAGCCCGATGGTGGAGGCGATCCAGTAGCTGTAAAAATATACGTTGTAGTTCGCATATTGATGAATTGGAAACAAAACTGCGAAGTGTACCAGCTGGAAAACCACAAAGGAAAAAAATACCGGGAATTTGCGATACAGCCTACGCCAAACTAGCGCTGCGGCCAGGAGCAGCTCGAGGACCGGGTGGGAAATCCAGAGCACGAGCTGGATCTTGGGATTCACGAGGTCCTCACAGTTTGCCCAGGGCCGAAAGTAACCCTACTCAGACACTCTAGTAACCTAAGCATCTCGGAGCGGTTGGTCAACGAACCAAAGTAACCTGTCGGGGGTTACCACCGGAGAGGGAGCACGATCACCTGAATAAGGGCACGAGCACTTGGCGTGTTGCCAGGGCCTGGACGGGCAAAAGCACGCCTTAAATCTGTGCCTGGATATAGGCGCGCATCATCCGCACCTCAAAATCCTTCTCTGTCAAGTCGTGCAATAGAACATCGCGGAGCGAAACCATCGCCAGGAGTTGTTTGCCATCACAGATCGGCAAATGACGGAAGCCGTGGCGGCGCATCAGGATCATACAATTCTCGACGGTTTCCCCAGGGCTTACCGTCAGTGGATCTTGCGTCATTACTTCTTCGATGCGAGTGCTGTGCGGGTCCCGGCCTTCTGCCACCACCCGTCTCATCAGGTCCCGTTCGGAGAAAATGCCCACGATGACACCGTTGCGAAGAACCGGCACGGCACCGATATTCCGGGCCACCATGGCTTCGACGACCGCAAGCACCGTCTGCTCCCCGTCCGCTCGGTACGTGTCTTGCTGGTTAATTAAATCGTAAATACGCATTTTTCACCCCTCGACCACACGCGTGCGGGCGTGAGTATATGACGAAACCGCTCGGTTGCCTAGTGGGGAAATATGTAAGCGCCTGAGGTCCAAACCGCTAAAACCGGGAAATGGATGGGTTCCATCGACTTAGGGATCGTCTGGCGAGATTGGTACTTCAGACCAATCTTATCTGCCCTGTCCCAAGAATACGAAGTAGGAACAAGCCCAGAGGACAGTCGGAATCGTCCCGCGGGGGCGGGCGGTAAGAATAATGTTGTAATCGTCGGAAGGTCGAAGGCCATCGAGCACCGAAGCGGAGGGCCCGGGTTGGACGGTGGCCAGGTAGGCAAGAAAACGATAGATATCCTGTTCTCCCGCATAGTCTTGTGCCGCAAAGGAAATCTCCGTGTTCTCATTCGAAAAGTGCCAGCCAAGCGAGGCCGCCAGGCCTATCGCGTCTTCATACTCCTTTTCCGGAATCAGGCCGCTTGGCGGGTTATCGAACACAATTCGCAGCTTCCGCTCGTCTTCCCGGCTAAACTCCCGCACTTTCAGCGAACCCGACTTGGCCGTGGCCTTCCAGTCCACGTGCCGCGCCGAATCCTCCGGCATGGATTCACGAATGCGATAGAGATCGTAGCCGCGCCCACGGGCAAAGGTCTCAAATTCTCCTCGGATGATGGGTAGCACCTCAAAGAAGTCATCCGGCGGTTCTATGGCCGGGTACACGGTGATTTCGCGGGCCAGAGGCACGCGGCGGGTCTTGGTCAGGAAGGCGAACGGGAAGCGGGTCGCCAAGCCGAAGCCCTCTTGCCGGTAGGTTCCCCGGCGATCGAAACGAAGCTCCAAATCCGCCCGCAGTTCACCTCGAGAAGGAATGTAAGGGAAGTAAGCGCTGCCCTCGAAAATACCGGGGTGAGACTGAGGGTTTCCCTGCGGCCGACTATCCTTCAGTGGAATCCATTTTTTCTTGGCGCGGCGGACGGGAGCCGGAGCGGGGGCTCCCGGCACCGATTGCCCGCGGGAGCCGTGTCGGGGTTTGTTCACCGGCACTACATGAACGGAAAACGACGGAATGAGGCGCCGCTCGTTCCGCAGCACAATTCGTCCGACTGTGGTTCGCCCCGCGAACACGTGGTCGGGCAGGTGGATGTCCAGTTGGAGATCGCGTAGTACCGCGGCCGATGCGACTCCTGAGACCAGGATGGCTGCCAACATCGCAGCCACCACGATGTAGAGCAGATTGTTCCCCGTGTTGAGGGCTGCGATTCCGATCAGCAAAACCAGGAGCACGTAGACAATCCCTACGCGGGTGACCTCGTAATCTAAAGCGTCGCGAATCCGGGCCTCGGTCACCCGACGTGCCAGGTAGGGCACAGTGGTAAGTCCCACCAGGGTGGCGAGCAACAGGGCACCCGACGCCAGGATCAGGGTTGCCCAAAGATTTCCCGACTCTCTCGACACGGTCGAGAATAAGGCGGCCGCGAAGGCCAGGATCAACCCCACGATGGCCATAAGGAAGCGGACCCATACTTCGGGGATATGAGCGTCGAGCCAATGGGATAGCGGATTTCTCAGCACGGGTGCCGCGGGGTTCGGTTTGGAAGAAGTTTGAATCCGATGGCTCCTTGGTGGAGGTTAGCACCACGGCCGAGAGGCATCAATTCTCTTCGGTGATCTCCTCAGTGAACAGACACGGTGGGCTCGCCGCGGCGCAGAAACTCCAGAATCGACTGGTTAAACTCCTCGGGAGCTTCCTCATAAGGAAGGTGTCCTGCACCGGCGATTATGCGGAGCCGGCAGTCATCAAACTGCTGACGCAAGGGAATGGCGGAAGCGGGGTCTACGGCACCATCGCGGCTGCCCCACACGAGGAGGGTAGGGATGCGGGAAATCCGGGGCAAGACCGACTTCAGCAAGCGCAGATCCCGATTCCAGGAGCGAAGCACGGTCAGGGCGTAACGAAACGGGTCGGGGCGGAGCAAGGGCTCCAAATAGCCGTCGACTGCTTCCGGACGGATCCGCCGACTGTCCCCATATAAGCGTCGAAAAAAAAATTCCTGCAGGGTTCTGAGCCGGGGTGCCGCTCCGAGGAGCACCGGCATTGGCAGTACGCGGCTCAGGAAGACTGACAAGACCTTCCCACGGGCAGACCATGGATTCACCGGGGCGACCAGAATCAATGCCCGTATCCGTTCCGGAGCCATCGCGGCTGCCATGATCGCAACCGCCCCCCCGTGCGATGTGCCCAACAGATTGCAGTCCTCGATGCCGGTTACGTCCATAAAGCGAAGAAGCCGTTTGGCCTCGGCTTCGAGGTGACAGTCCATGCCCGGCGGAGAATCCGAGAATCCGGCACCCGGCAGGTCGGGTGCGTAGACGGTGAATTGTTGGGCCAATCTGGGGATGGTATGTCGCCAGGAAAACGAATACCCGAGTAATCCATGCACCAGGAGCAGGCTGGGACCGGCACCCGCGAGCTCGAATGCTACCCGGGCGCCGTCCAAACGGAGGCATCGATCTTCGACGAGAATGCTTCCCGCGTCATTCGTGCCGTTCCGCGCGATTTTCTTTTCCTGAGAAGACAACTTTTTGCCCCGGACAAGGCTCTTATCTAGGGTATCGCCTCTGTCGCTTCTGTAGGGGAGGGCTTATGCTCTCCCTTCTTTTTTCCCTGGCGCTTCTCCTGCGGCTTCGACTTTCTTCCCGCCGGCCATGACTTCCTCCCGGTTGGTATCGGAGCGGGGGACCGGAGAGCGGGCGTGAGGTGTGCGGGCCCCGAGGAGCTTCCTTAGCACGCGAATTGCTTTGTCTACATGCTTTTCCTCGATCAGGAAAGGCGGCAGGAATCGCAAGACCGTGTCCTGCGTACTATTCAAGAGCACTCCTTCGGCGAGCGCTCGCTCCACGATCGGTCGCGCCGGGACCTCGAGTTCGAGGCCCTGGATCAACCCACGTCCGCGGGCTTGCCGGGAGACGCTGTAGCGTTCCGCCAAATGCTTGAGTTGTTCCAGGAGGTAGGCGCCCACCCGCCTGACGTTTTCGAGCAGGTTTTCTTCTTCGACGATGGCCAGGTATTCGAGCGCTACGCGGCAGGCTAAGGGACCGCCGCCAAAAGTCGAACCGTGCTGACCGACCTGGATCGCCGAGGCCAAGTCCTGCCTGGCGAGAAATGCTCCCAGAGGCAAGCCGGCAGCAATCGGCTTTGCGATCGCCACAATGTCCGGCACCACTCCAAAAGTCTGAAACGCAAAGATTGTCCCGGTGCGGCCCAAACCACATTGAATCTCATCGAAGATCAGAGCCGCCCGGTGCCGGTCGGCCAAAGCACGGCACTGCCCCAAGAACTCGGCCGAGCATTCATGAATTCCGCCTTCTCCAAAAATGGGTTCGAGCACGATCGCGCAAGTCTGATCGTTAACCGCCGCCTCCAAGGCGCGACCGTCGTTGCGCGGAACAAACTTCACATCCTCGAGCAGGGGTTCAAAGCCATGGCGGTATTTATCTTGCCCGGTTAAAGACATCGAGCCAAAGGTTCGACCATGATAAGAACCTTCGAGGGCCACCAGCTGGCTCTTGGCCTCCCCGCCGATGCGGTGCCCCGCCAGACGGGCCAGCTTGATCGAACCCTCAATGGCCTCGGTTCCACTGTTGGCAAAGAAGGCTCGGTCGAGGCCCGAGAGCTGGCATAGCTTTTCCGCTAGCCTTCCCTGGTATTGGTTGTAATAGAGGTTAGAGAGGTGAATCGCGCGGGCGGCCTGTTCGCGGATCGCCTTCAGGATTCGGGGATGGGCATGTCCCAGCGCGTTGACGCCAAGTCCTGCCACAAAGTCCAGATAACGCTTGCCTTCGAGATCGAAAAGGAAGACACCTTTGCCCCGCTGAATAACCAATGGGTAGCGGTGGTAGGTTTTGAGTAAGAAGCTTTGCTCAAGAGCGATGATCTCTTCCGCCTTCATCATAGCTGGAAGATGATTCTAGCAGCCCGGCGATCGGCGGAATGAGTGCCCGGGCCTTGCCTGACTTGCCCGTAAGCCGAACCTAGCCAATCGCTTACCAATTATCGAATCGAGTTTTCTAAAAAACATATATTTACCATCAAAGCCCTTCTATAATCGTGGAAGCCTGTGAATGCCAGTAAGTTAGCGGTTTCCCCATGCCCACCACCATGGCAGCGAAAATGCTGAAATTCGAGGGGGCCGGTCTGTCCCGCTCCTCGGCCGCACCGTCCATGGATAAGGACCTTCAAAACCGCTTCACTGCCATCCTGCTGACCTTGCTGACTGCGGCTAGCATGGTTCTCGGGTGGATCAACTTTCAGAAGGAGCGGGAGTTCCAGATTCCCTATGATGGCGCCTGGTGGGTAGAGCGGACCGGTGGTCTGATCGCCGAGCATGTCGATCCGCAGGGGCCCGCCGCCCGGGCAGGGGTCAAGGTCGGAGACCAGCTGGTTGCGGTCGACCAGCATCCGGTCGGTACGACGGCCGCGTGGATGCGAGAACTCTATCGCCAGGGAGTTTGGTCCAAGGCTCGCTACTCCCTGGTGCGCAGGTCGGTGCCGGTGGATATCGTTGTCATCCCCGCGCCAGCCGCCCGCTCACAGTATAACTGGCTCCGCCTGATCGGTTTGATCTACCTCGGGATCGGACTCTACGTCATGCTGCGTCGCTGGACGGCGCCGGGTTCGGTCCACTTCTACGTTTTCTGCCTGGTCTCTTTTGTCTTCTATTCGTTCCACTACAGCGGGAAACTGAACGCCTTTGACTGGACGATTTATTGGGGCAATGTGAGCGCCGGCCTGCTGCAGCCGGCGCTGTTTCTGCATTTTGCTCTGACCTTTCCCGAGCGGCCCGGATTTCTGCGCAGACATCGCTGGGCCATTCCCAGCGTGTATGCGTCGGCACTGCTGCTTTTGGGCATGCATGTTTTGGCTCTGCGGTACCTGAGGGCGAGTGAAATCCTGCGTTGGAATCTCGACCGGGTCGAAATGGCCTACCTGGCGCTGCTGTTCATCGCCGCGGCCGCGGTGCTGGTGCATAACTACCGGCAGGCCAGCACTCCCCTTCTGCGTCAGCAATTGAAGTGGGTGACGCGGGGTACGATCCTGGCCATTACACCGTTCACCTTGTTCTATGTCATTCCCTACCTGCTGGGCGTGCTGCCCACGAGCGCCATGCGGATTTCCGTGCTGTCGCTGGGGATCTTGCCCTTGACCTTTGGTTATGCGATTTTCCGCTATCGCTTGATGGACGTCGATTTAATCTTCAAGCGCGGCATGGCCTACACCCTTGCTGCCGCCGCCATTGCCGGTGCCTATTTCGCGGTGGTTGGGGGAGTCGCCGAGCTAGTCCATGCACGAGTTCCGAGCACCGGACCCGCCGGTTTGGTACTGGCCATTGTGGTCACCGCGGTCTTGTTCGACCCGGTTCGCAAATGGATCCAGGAGCGCATCGATCAGCTGTTTTATCTCACGCGCTATGACTACCGCAAAACCCTCACCGAATTCGGCCGAGAACTGGGCGGGCAGACGAACCTGGACGCCATGCTTACAGCGGTGGTGGATCGGCTGTCGCGGACCCTGCTGGTCGATCGCATGGCCATTTTCCTCTCCTTCTCAGGCTCGCCCCAGGGTTTCGAGCTGGCGAAATCGTTCGGCATGGCGCCGATGGCCGACCTGGACTTTGGTTTCCTCAGTCGACCTCGACCCGAGGGGGAGACGCGTCATTTGTTCTTCGATAACACCCACCAGGTCCCGCGGGAGACTCCGAGTGCGCAGCAGACGATCGCCAAACTGGAATTAAACTATTACATTCCCTGCCGGGCGCAGCATGAGACCGTGGCTGTTCTTGGCCTGGGCAAGACCGCCGAGGGGGATTTTCTTTCGAGCGAGGATATCGAGTTGCTCGAAACCCTGGCCGGGTATCTGGCCATCGCGATTCAGAACGCCCGCTTGTATGCCTCGCTCGAACAGAAAGTTGCCGAGTATGAGCGCTTGAAGGATTTCAACGAGAACATCGTCGAGTCGATCAACGTCGGCGTCTTGGCGGTCGACTTAGCCGATCGTATCGAGTCCTGGAACTCGCAGATGGAAGTGATGTACGCTTTGCCGCGCTGGCAGGCGGTACGCCGGCCGCTCAGTGAGGTATTTCCCGCCGCCTTCGTGGAAGAGTTCTACCGCATTCGACAGAACGCCGGCATTCACAATCTCTACAAGTTCCGCCTGGGCACACACTCGGGAGAGATCCGGGTCGTCAATGTCGCCATCGCCCCGTTGGTCACCAAAAAGTTCCACGTCATTGGCCGTCTCATCATCGTGGACGACATTACGGAACGGGTCGAGCTCGAAGCGCAACTGGCGCAGTCCGATAAGCTTTCCTCGATCGGATTGTTGGCCGCCGGCGTCGCCCATGAAGTCAACACGCCTTTGGCGGTTATCTCCTCCTATGCCCAGATGCTTGCGAAACAGCTCCAGGGCGACAGCGCCAAGAGTTCGCTGCTCGAGAAGATTACCCGCCAGACTTTCCGGGCTTCAGAAATCGTCAACAATCTGCTGAATTTCTCTCGCACCACGGGCACGGAGTTCAGCGATGTGGACATGAACAAAGTCATCGCCGACACCCTGACCTTGCTCGATCACCAACTCAAGACCTCGAAAGTCAGGGTGGAGGCAGAGTTCAGTCCGGCCCTGCCAACCATTCACGGCAACGCAGGCAGGTTGCAGCAGGTGTTCCTCAATCTCTTCCTGAATGCCAAAGATGCGATGGTCAACGGCGGGACGTTACGCGTGGCAACGGCCAATGGAGAGGGAGTCAGCGTGATGGTCTCCGACAGCGGGTCGGGCATTGCTCCCGAGCACATTCGCAGGATCTACGACCCGTTCTTTACCACCAAGACCTCACGCGAAGGGCAGGCGCGCGGCACCGGCTTGGGGCTGTCTGTCACTTACGGCATCATTCAGGAGCACGCGGGCAAGATCCGGGTGGAAAGCAGCGAGCGGGAGGGAACTACCTTCTATCTCGATTTCCCGCCGGTCAAGAAGGCCATCCATGTCTGAAGCCGCCGTCATCCCGCGTCACCCGCCCAGCGAGGCAGCGTACTCCTCTCGCGGGTCGGTCTTGATCATTGACGATGAGGCCGCGATCCGCGAGTCCCTGGAAACCCTGCTCGAGCTCGAAGGCTATGCGGTTGAGTCTGCCGCGGGCGGTGAGGAAGGTCTGGCCCGCATTGCCGAGCGCAGCTTCGATCTCGTGCTGCTTGACTTGGCGCTGCCCGACCGCAATGGGATCGATCTGTTGGCGGAGCTTCATCATCAGGATCCCCAGCTCTTGATCATCATGATCACGGCATACGGCACGGTCGAGAATGCGGTGAAAGCCATGCAAGCCGGGGCGACGAATTTCGTTCAGAAGCCTTGGGACAACGAGAAGCTTCTGGCCGATGTGCGCACGGCAATCGCCCGCCGCAAAGCGGAAGAGGAGAATGTCCAGCTCAAACGCGCCCTGAAGCAGCGCTACAACTTCGAAAACATCGTGGGCAAGAGTGAGGCCATGCTGAGGATTTTTGACCTCGTCGGCCAGGTTGCCGCCAGCCGCTCCACGGTTCTGCTGCAAGGCGAAAGTGGCACGGGGAAAGAGTTGATCGCCAAGGCGATCCACCTCAACTCCTCCCGGCGCGACCGGCCATTCGTGGCGGTGAACACCGGATCCACCCCTCCCGACCTGCTCGAGTCCACTCTATTTGGACATATCAAGGGGGCCTTTACCAGCGCGATCGCTTCGAAAAAGGGACTTTTTGAGATCGCCGACCGGGGCACGCTTTTCCTCGACGAAATCGGTACCATGAGCCTGGATACGCAGAGCAAAATCCTGCGCGTGCTGCAGGACCGCAAATTTATGCATCTTGGCGGGGTGCACGAGGTGCAAGTAGACGTTCGCATCATCGCCGCCACGAACGCGGACCTCAAGCAGCAAGTCAAGGAGGGCAAATTCCGCGAAGATCTCTTCTACCGCCTCAACGTCATCACCATCGACCTTCCGCCGTTGCGGCAGCGGAAAGAGGACATCCCGCTGCTGGCCACCTATTTCCTCAACAAGTACTCCAAGGAGAACGATCGCCCTGCCGGCCGTCTTACCCCCGAAGCACTCCGCCCGTTGCTCGCGTACTCCTGGCCCGGCAACGTGCGTGAACTCGAGAATGCGATCGAGCGCGCCGTGGTGCTCTCTACCAATGCAGAGATAGGTCCTGAACTGCTTCCCGACGCGATCGTCGGTCGAGCTACGTCGTTTCCCGCGCTCGAGCATCGCAGCGATGCCTCGCTGTTCGAGATCATGGAAGATTGCGAGCGGCACATCATCGTGCACATGCTCGAAAAATGCGGCTGGAACCAGACCGAGGCGGCCGAGCGTTTCCGAGTTCCCCTCTCCACCTTGAATCAAAAGATCAAGCGCCTCAATATCGAGATTAAGCGCAAGGCGCGGGAATAACCCTCGCGAATCGAAACCCCCGGAGCTTTCTCTGTTATAGTTCCGTCAGAATGTAGTCACAGGATGATTCTGGATCTTCGATGGAACTAGTTTCACCCGCAGACTTTGCCAAAGACGCGGTGCATGCGGTACAGGACTACACCCTGCTCGCCGTGCAATCGGTTGGCAACCTGTTTCGCCATCCCCGTTACTATGCCGACATGCTCTACCAAGCCGATCAGATCGGTTTTGGCTCCCTTCCCATTGTTGTGCTGACCGGCCTGTCGATCGGCGCCGAATTGGCCCTGAATAGCGCGAACACGCTGCAAAGGTTCGGCTCGCTCTCGTTGATTGGACAACTGGTGTCGGTGGGCATGGTCCGCGAGTTGGGTCCGATCATCACCGGGCTGATGGTGGCGGGAAGAAACGCCTCCGGCATGGCCAGCGAACTCGGATCGATGCGCGTCACCGAGCAAATCGATGCCATGCGCGCTCTCGGCACCGATCCCATGAAAAAACTGGTGACCCCACGCGTGGCGGCCACGGTCTTCATGCTTTTCTTCCTCACCATCATCTCCGATTTGCTGGGGCTATTCGGCGGAGCCTTGATCTCCAACCTATTGTTCCGAATGGATTGGCACCAATACTGGAGTACCTCTTGGCAGATTCTGGTCTTTCAGGATGTTTTCATGGGTTTGCTCAAGCCCGTCTTGTTTGGTTTCGTGATTGCAACCATTGGCTGCTATTACGGGATGACGGCGCGAGGGGGAACCCAGGGCGTGGGCCGGGCCACGACCCAAGCGGTCGTGGCCTCGTCTGTCCTGATCCTGGTCGTGGACTTGCTCGTCACCAAGTTATTAATGACGATTTTCGCCTATCAATAATTCATGGCTGCTCCTCCCAGTGTAACGACGACCGAAGTGCTGTCGGGCACACAAGCTTCCGCACCCTACCTGGTTGTCTTTGAGGATGTCGTTCTCGCCTTCGAGGACACTCCCGTACTGAATGGGATTTCCTTTCGCCTGTCGAAGGGAGAAACCAAGGCAATCTTTGGCGTTGCGGGGTCGGGCAAGAGCACAATCTTGAAGCTTACGCTGGGACTGTTGAAACCTGACTCAGGCCACATCTACGTCCTGGGAGAGGAGATTACCGAGCGGAAGGAGGAAGATCTGTTCGAACTGCGGCGAAAAATCGGCATGGTATTCCAGGAAAGCGCCCTGTTCGACTCTCTCACGGTGCGAGAAAACGTCGCCTTCCGGCTGCTCGAAGAAGGCAACGTGACCGAAGAACAGGTTGACCGCCCGGTCCGCGAGGTCTTGAGTTTTGTGGAACTCGAGAACACCGTGGATATGTATCCCTCGGAGCTCTCCGGCGGCATGCGGCGAAGGGTGGCGATTGCTCGCGCCATGATCACCCGTCCGGAACTGATGCTCTACGACTCTCCCACCGGTGGGCTCGACCCGGTGACCTCGACCACCATCATTGAATTGATCATCAAGCAGCGGGATGTTTTCAAAACCAGCTCGCTGCTCGTCACGCATCGTCTGCAGGACGCCTTCATGATGGCCACCCATTACTTTGACCGGAAAAGCAATCACATGCAGCCGCTGCCTCCGGGCATGCGCAGCGAAGTACCCATGGGTTTTCTTATCCTCAGAGACGGAAAGATCATCTTCGATGGCGGGCTGGGCGAACTCGTCCACACCCAAGACGAATACATTCGCGAATACATCTCCTGAAAACCAGGGAAGGCGAATAACGCGAGCCTTGGCCGTCTTTCTCGAATCGATCTAGGCGACCGCCGATTGCGAGCTCTTGCGCAATCGAGCCTGCCTCTCCTGAACTTGTTTCAAACGCTCCGGTCCGCCCTCGGAGGTCATGATCAATCGTTCCACGTTGCGGAAGACGGTGGGGCTATGGAGCTTCTCTCT
>DASPVG010000155.1:0-17033 GCA_035622455.1 Terriglobales bacterium | reverse complement strand
ACCGTTTCTGAGGCCAGCTTGATTTGCTGACCTTTGGTTGCTGCTTGCACCCCGCCGCCGACGCCGCCGCCAGCAGCGGCTCCGATGGCAGCTCCCTTCCCGCCGCCGGCGAGAGCACCGATCAAAGCGCCAATGCCCGCTCCCGCGCCTACCTTTTCAGCGGTGTTCTTACCGCGGGAGCTGCCTTGTTTCTTGTATTGGTCGGTTTGAATGTTATACGTCTGGCCGCCGGAGGAAAGGCTGTCAAGCTGCAGGGCGACCAGAGATTGCCCGGCGAACTTGCCGGCACTTTTCACATCGGCGAGGTGACCTGTGACCTCGCTTCCGGAGGGAACCACGACTTGTCCGTCTATGGTTAGCGGATTGTTCAGGGTTGCGTGAAACGTGTCCCCCACCTGATTCTTTTCACTGTCGATCGGGTCTACCAGTCGCACCGCCAGCGCAGTTCCGGAGGGTATGCTCGCCTTCTGCGGGGGTGGAGGCGGCGGAGGCGGAGGAGGTGTGACCGGGGCCGCGGCAGGCGCGGGCGGTGGAGGTGGAGCGGTGGAGGCTAAACTGGCTGCGGAATCGCCGGAATCTTCGACCTGCTTATGCGAGTGATGACGCTTAGCGGATGGAGTTGGCAGGGGTGGAGCCGGTTTTGGCTCCTCAGCTGGCGGTGCGGCTTGTGCAGCCTGGACGGGCGCGGTTCCCTGAACTTCGAGGTTGTTGACCACTTGCTTGACGCCAGGTTCGCTAGACGCGTAGCGGGCCGCCGCCTCGCGCTGGGCTTCATCATCAACCGTGCCGGAAAGGGTTACGGTGCCTTGAGCCGCTTGCACCGTCAGCTGCTTTCCTTCGAGGCCGGAGTCGGCGTTCAGCTTAGCCTGGATGTCGCTCGTCATCTGAGCGTCGTTGGGAGTCTTGGAACAGCCGATGGTCATCCCCAGTGTTACCAAGAGCACAAGCACACGTCCGCGAAACAAACCTCTCACTCGCATAACCAGATACTCCTTGCTTGTTTTGAACCCAGTATATTGAACTTCGATGCTGATTCTTTGAGAAAAACTGCCCGCGGAAACGTCGGAGTCATCGCTGCTTTCGGCCATCCCTGCCTCTAACGGAGCCAGCCATTACTCTCCGCCCGGGGCACCAGCAGGGAAACTCCCCTTTATTTCTGCCTGTTTGGATGCAGGAATATGTAATCGAGAATACTAGCGGCCACTACGCCGGGCTTAGCGTCGCGCGCATCCTTCGGAGACTCTTTCTTGGACTCTTTGGCGCGGATGATTCGCCCCTGGCACAGAACCGTGCTGTTCCTTTGGCCGGAAATTTCTTCGGGCATGTTAAAGATCATCTCCACCATCGTGTTTTCCGGCAGCGATTGCGGACCACGAAAGAGCACCCCGGATTGGCTAAGATTGTCGATCCGGCCGCCGTACCACTCTCCCAAGTTCTTCACTCGATAGCGCAAGGGCACATCGAGCTTGAGCCGGCGGGCGCGGGGAACCCAGGTGGTTGGTCGGGTGCGGACGCGGGCGCGGGCGCGCGCTTCCTCCTCCATGCTTTCCGCCTTGTTGCGGTCTACACGCTCGGTGCGCCGCATGGTTTTCCAGTCGTACTTGTACTTAGCGGCGCAAAGCAGGCACACCTGATAGTAGTCGCCGTCCCCTGTCCGGCGTGGCCAGGAAAATTCGTGAGAACAGCGTCCCAACATAAGGACTTCCAACATCTTTTGCGGCATCTTTAGGTCACCGCGGGGGACGCGGAACTCCAATCATGTACCCGGGTGCCCAATTTTGGTAGGTTACCTTGGTGCAAAGTGCCCCAAGGGCGTGGTTTTTCAGTCCCTTAACTGAAGTTCGCGCTCCTCGTTCGAAGGCGGCGGGCAGGGATTGCGGGAGGGCCTTCGGGCGGGGATCCGAATGGCGCCATTGCGCAAAGCTATCGAGCCACCGCCGGCTAGGCTTTGTCGCCCGTATCGCTCGGAACCCGAGCAATTCGGGCGCAGAGCTTCGATCTCGAGCGGGCTGGCTTTCCCTTCTAGGCAGAAGGGATTCTGGCTCACCGTTCCACGGCCATGGCCACGGCATTGCCGCCGCCCAGACAAAGCGCTGCAATCCCGCGATGCGCATCGCGGCGAATCATCTCGTACACGAGAGTTACCAACACGCGCGCCCCGCTGGCCCCGATCGGATGGCCGATGGCGACCGCCCCGCCGTTAACGTTGACCTTGTTGGGATCAAGAGCGAGCTCGCGCATGACGGCGAGTGCCTGCACCGAGAAGGCTTCGTTGAGTTCGTAGAGATCCACATCCGAATCTTTCCAGCCCGTCTTCTCCCAGATTTTTCTCACAGCCCCTACCGGCGCCATCATGACCCATTGCGGATCGATGCCGCTGGTCGCTTGGGCGACGATTCGAACCATCGGTTTGGCTCCGAGTTCCTTTGCCCTCTGCGCTCCGATTACGACCACGGCCGCCGCCCCGTCATTCACGCCGGGCGCGTTGCCCGCCGTGACCGTGCCGTCTTTCTTGAACGCGGGCTTGAGAGAACGCAGAACCTCCATGGTTGCGTCTGGGCGGGGCGATTCGTCTTTGTCGAACAAGATCGACTCTGCGCCTTTCTTTTTCGGTGGCAGTTCCACCGGCACAATCTGCGATTGCAGGCGGCACTCCTTCATCGCGGCAACCGCCTTGCGATGGGAGTTCAACGCGAACTGGTCCTGCTCCTGGCGCGTGATACCGTACTTCTCCGCCACGTTTTCTCCGGTGATGCCCATGTGGTACTGGTTGTAAATATCCCAGAGTCCGTCGTGCACCATCGAATCGATTACTTGGGCATTGCCCAACCGATATCCCTGGCGCGCTTGGGGAAGCAGGTAGGGAGCGTTGCTCATGGATTCCATTCCACCGGCAACCACGATCGAACTATTCTCTGTCTGGATCGCTTGCGCCGCCAGCGCCACCGCTTTGAGTCCCGAGCCACAAACCTTGTTGATGGTCATGGCGCCAACTTCCACCGGCAGACCTCCTGCGAGAGCCGCTTGACGTGCCGGGTTCTGCCCCAGCCCGGCGGCGATCACGTTGCCCATAATGCACTCGTCCACCTGCCGCGGGTCGAGATTCGCACGTTTCGTCGCCTCGCGTACCACCATCGCACCTAAACGCGTGGCGCTGAATTCCGAGAGACTTCCTTGAAATTTCCCCACCGGCGTGCGACAACCGGAAATGATGACGACATCTTCGAACGCACCCATGGTCATGCTCCTAGGTTTCTCTTGTCCCTGTTTCGATTATAGATGTGCGCGGGCGGGGAATTGAACAAACGCGGAGGAACCCGTGTTCATGCGGCGTCGGACGATGAAGGTTGCTGAAACTCTCCGCGCAAAGTGCTCGGAGACACCTTAGTGACCGATTGGTGGGCGATTCGAAGGTGGAACGATCATCATTTTTTTCTTGACATCACTTTTCATTAACTCTAGATTGCAATCAGTTGCAACAGAGCATCGTTGCTATCCATGAACAATGGAAAGGGAGAATAGTTAGAATGGCAACCAAGAAGAAAGCAAAGAAGGCGAAGAAGCACTAAGAGCCTTCGATCAAGGAAAAAAGGGGACGCGATGAGCGTCCCCTTTTCGTTGGTGAAGGAGCAGGCCCGAAAGCTCGCGCCCGCACGATTCGAAGGCCCTGTTCCTGGCCGTTCAGTTGGACGTCGACCGGGCGATCGAATAAACCTGCTTCTCGGTTGCCGGGCACAGGTTCCGATAAGCGCAGAATCGGCAATGGAAGCCAGGCCTGGCCCGGAAATCTCCCGCCGCAATCTTTGCCGCAACCTGCTCGACCTTCGACTTGGCCTCGTCCAATTGCATCTCGCTGCGCGAGGTCACGACCGCAGAATTCTCTTCCAGGTTATGGAAAACAAGGCGATCAGCCCGGTATCCCCACTTTTCCCGGGCCGCCCATGCATAAATGGACAGCTGCAAACTCTCGTCCGCGTCCTCCTGGGATCGAGGCTTTCCGGTCTTGTAGTCTGTGATTACGATCTGGCCGTTCGGTAATTGATCGATCCGGTCGATGCGACCTGCGATGGTGGTCCCGCCGAGCCGAATTTCAAAGACCTCTTCGGTGTGCAGCACTTCCGGAACCGGATGCCTCCGAGCCGCAGCGAGAAAGTCCTTCAGTTGTGCCAACCCTTGTTTTTCGTAGAGATGATATTGATACGGATCCTGAATGTGAGCTTCCCGCAAGTCCGCGCGGAACAACTCGATGGCTGCCTCGTCACTCATGGTTCGCCCGGACCGGAGGGAATCATAATAGGCGTGCAGAACCCGATGCACCGTGGCGCCGTATTGCATGGCTGCAGGAACCTCTCCCGGAATTCTCCATTCGCGGTCGAGTCGCAACTGCAGAGGGCAGTTCTCATAAGTCTCGACCGCACTGGCACTGAGTCGCCGACCGAACTCCCGGGTCGACGGCAAATCGATCCAGCGGGCGAGCGGTGATGCCGGAGTTGCCGGCGCCAAACATTCGGCATCGCGTTCGCGGGCGGCACGCTGACACAAGAAAGGGCGTAGCGACGGATCTTTGAGCAGATCTCGCAAGAAGCCGGCGGGCGTAGAGTCGTGGCCTGTGCCGCGCTTGGCATAGATGGTCAGCGCATCCTGGGCTCGCGTCATGGCCACGTAGAATAGCCGTCGTTCTTCGGCGTTATGCAAGGTCTTGTCATCCTGTTGCGCGACTGAGTCTTGATCCCGCAACTCCCGGGGGAACTCCACCAGAGATTCCCGGTACGAGGTGGGAAAGGAATTCGAATTGGCGCGCAGAATCAGGACGTGTTTAAACTCGAGCCCCTTTGCCGCATGGGCAGTCATGAAATGCACGGCGTTCTGGTCGGAGGGCGTCACCATCGGGAGCGTGCCGCGTGCCTGTTGAAAATATTCGAGGTATTCCAGCAATTCGGCGACTTCGCCGGTTTCGACAATCGGCTTCTCTTCCCAACCGCGCACAAACTCCCGGATGGCAGCAACGACCGGCGAGGTGGGCTCGAAACCGAACTTGCAAATGATCATATCCAAGGCGGTAAGGCTCTTCGCGGCGGTCCGGGCGATTTCAACGCGTACCTCCTCGAGGGCGGCGAGCACGCGGACGCCACCTTCCATCTGCCCGAGGGCCGATGCCACGCGTCCGGCTTCGAGCTCGCGCGGAATGCCCCGCAGGGCAGCGCGTAAGGCTTCGGGATTGATCAAGAACTGGGGCAGCGCCGCTACCCGCAATAGGCTGGCGTCGTTGTCTGCGGAAACGGTGGCACCCAAACAGGCGAACAGGTCCCGCGCTTCCGAGGTGTCGAGCACATCCATGTTGTCGATGGAAAAAGGGATCTCCTGCTTGGCCAGCTCCTGCACGAGTTCGTCGCGATGCTGATGATGGCGGTAGAGTACGGCAAAGTCCCCCCACCTCGAGCCCGGATCGCGTTGCCGCTGGCGCAGCGCGGAAACGATATCGCTCGCCTCAAGCTCCTTGGCCTTGTCGCCTGAGAGCACCGCTTCGACCCGAACGCTCGCCCAGGTTTCGCCGCGGCGCACCGCATCCTCCTCGCGGGAGGAAACCAAGGGCGATCGTTGATAGGGAACTGCCGGCCGCAGACTTCCGAGCCTCTCGGGGTTTTTCGAGATCAGGGCGTAGGCACAGCGCAGAATGGGTGTCGTCGAACGGCGATTGCTCCTCAGCGCGAGGAAGCGAGCGCCGGGAAAGTTGTGCGCAAAGAGCACAAAAGCGGCGCTCGAAGCCCCGCGAAAGCGGTAGATCGCCTGGTCGGGGTCGCCGACCGCAAATACGTTGCGCTCCTCTCCCGCCAAATGCTGGAGAAGCTTGACCTGAGCAAAATTCGTGTCCTGAAATTCATCGACCAGAATGAAACGAGCACGACGACGCTCGGCCGCCAGGATTTCTTGGTCCTGTCGCAGCAATTCGTAGGCACGAGGAATCATGTGTCCGAAAGTCCCCAGGCGGTCTCGCGCCAACATCTCCTCAACCTTCGAAAACACCGCGCGAATTTCGCGGCACCGGCCGAGAACTTCGTCCTCGCTCAGGCGATGCGTATCCCGGGTTCTTGTAACCCGGGGGATGGGCACTTCGCCACGCTCGAGCTGGCCGACGTAGGCAGCATACTGATCAGGACCCACGAGTTCGTCCTGGCAGCGGTGGATAAAATCCAGCAGATCGTCCAGGAACTGGGTTACATTGGCAGCCCGGACAAAGTAGTTGAGCTCTAAAGCGCGAATCCGCTTGCGCAGATAAATCCAAAGGTCCTTATCATCGAGAACTCCGAAGGCTCTCCCGTTTCTGAGCAACAGATGGTTGGCATAGGCGTGGAAGGTGGTGACCCGGAGGCCAGGCAGGCCGGGATCGGAGAGCTCTGTGGCGATCCGCCGTCGCATTTCCTCGCCGGCGTTTTCGGTGTAGGTGAGGGCGAGAATCTCATCCGGGCGCGCCTGCTTTTCGCAGATCAGGCGCACAATCCGTTGGACCAAGACGGTGGTCTTGCCCGTGCCCGCTCCGGCGACCACCAGCACGGGCCCCCGGCCGTGGTCGATCGCCTCGCGCTGGCACTCGTCAGGTACGATCCCAGCGGGCGCTCGAGTGGATGCTGTGGCCATTAACCAGGAGAATAACAGAGAGTAGCGAGTCTTTCCGAAAGCATGACGCCGAGCCGGCTTGACTCACCATGGTTCAACGCCGCACGAAAAGCGATGGTCTCGAGTTATTCGAGATGAAAACGGCGAGAAGGTCTGCCCCCGTGTTCCTCTGCTTTCGACAAACCTCTAGCACGAAAGCCAGCCTATGCGGACAGGGTGACGCCGATCGAACAAAACTATGAGGACTGGACCGCCTGACGATCTGATTTCCTCTGAGTGAAAGCGTTATAATCCGGGCCATGGCGTGGTCGCGCTCACGGTTCGTAGCTGGGGGTCGTCAGGTATATCCCCTTCGGACCTCGAGCAAGAAGGAAGCAGGAATGAAACAGAAACCTCCCGAATCGACAGGGAGTGCGCAGGAATCATCGTTGTCTGACGCCCGTACGTTCTGGCTGGGTTCGTGGCCGCGGTCTACGGCTCTCGAGCGTAGGCTCGAAAGACCGGGGTCCCACATTGACGCATGGCCAACGACGAGCAGGCAGCCAATTGCTCTGATCCGCCTTCAGACTAGAACGCTGACGCATGCTTTTGGAAATGCGGGACATTTCTAGTCGAAGCGGAATTCTTTCCGAGGAGTGCTGACAGCGACCCTTAAGCTGGGTTCGAGTGAATTGCTTCTCGGGAACGGCCTCCACAGCGTTTTGCTTGCGGCTTTGGCTTGATCGGATGTAGACGTGGCTACCCTGGCATCAGACTCCTTGAAGGCGCCTTCAAGAGGAGCAGAGCGCCTCCTCGCCGAGCTCGAAGAGGCTTGGAACATAGTCGCCGAGATCAACCGTAGACTGCTCCTAGCTTCGACCGAGATTCGGCAGCACAACGACTGGTCCGACACTCTCGCCGAAACCAACGAGCGATACGAGCGTGAAACTCGCCTCTTGCTGATTGAGCCCACCGAACAGTTCGCCAGGTTGCGTCCTCTCCGACGTTCCCTCGAGGCAATGCAGGAATTCGACCGTGACGCCACCGGAGCTGCCTTCCGCGCGCGCCTACCCATCGATACGCGTTTTCAACTACTGCTCTCCGAAGCCGCGCTCGATCTTTGCGAACCCTGGCGTATTCACCGCAGTAGCGGCACCAAACAAGAGTGGTCGGTCTGGGAAAAAAGGTTGACCCAGCGAAGTAAACGCGCCGCCGAATTGCTGGTGGCTTATCGAAAATGGGCTGGCAAGGCGGCCCACAAGAAGGGCGAACCTAACGATAAAGATAAAGAGAGAAAACAGCGGGTTGAGCAGTGGTGGCGGAGGCAAACCGCGGTGACCCGGATGCACGAAATGGAAGCGGCTTTTCGTGATCTTAGCCTGATCTGGCTGACGAATGCTAAAAACCTAATGGAAGGTCTCCGTCACGAACGGGAACAGGTGCTATTCCTCGCCGAAAAGATGGTCGAATGGCTTCGAGACGGTTCGGACAATCGAGGCGCGGCGCCCGTCGAGTCCATGCTTCTTGCTGCCTGTGACGAACGCCTGAGAACATGGTTTGGCGTCATGGAGCAGGAAGCGGACAAACGTCTTCCGGAGAGTGCCGAAATCATCACCCTTGGTCGGCCAGCCGGTTTTCGAGCGATGCGGACACGGGCGGCGTTTCTGTCCGCCTTCGCGACGTTCTCGAAACCGGCGATGGGACAAGCTGTAAGAGGGTACTGGGACGGCACAGCTAAGGTTGTGCGCGAAGCGGGCCGTGCACAAGAGATGCTTGACTATTGGTCGAAGGCGGAAGGGGGCGACGATCGAGAGGCGTTGCTCGGGGAAGCCAGGAACAATGCTGCGAGCCTGCTCGTCGAACAGCTGCGAACCGCGGCAGTGGAGGATACGCTCGAACCGAAACTCGTGAAAACGTTTCGGACCTGGGTTGGGGAAGGTTCCACGGTTGTCGAAGCCGCGCAAGTTGGGTGGGTCGAGCTGCTGCGCATGCCACGAGGTCGACGACTGTCGCACACCGTCTTCCGAGAGGGCCGACGTAGATCCCGAGCTTCGCTCGAGCACGCCGCTCACTGGGCCTCCCATCAGTGGGAGCGCGGGCTCGAAACCTTGGGGGGACGACTCCCCACCCGGCCGGCAATGACGCCGGTGGTGACGCGATCGACCCTCCGGGACACGCTTGCCCTGCCCGCCGCGAAGAATGAACTGCCTGCAATCTATAGCTCACTGTTCCGGCTGGCCCCCATCGAGGACCGGAGGTTCCTCGTGGGTCGAGATCGTGAGTTGGCAGGTCTCGAGCAAGCTCTCAAGGACTGGGATGCGGGCCGGTTCGCAGCCTGCATCTTTGTCGGGGCACGAGGCAGCGGCAAGACCAGCCTTCTAAACTGCGCTGCCGGCGGTGCCTTTGCCGGCCGTGAGGTGATTCGCACGCAGTTCGGAGAGCGCATGATCAGCGTAGAAGCGATCGATGATTTTCTTTGCCATGTTCTCAAACTCCCGGCCGGGGCTGATCTCGATACCGCGTTCCGGACCAAGCGGCGCATCTTGATGATCGAGGAGGGAGAGCGCATTTACCTGCGGAAGGTTGGGGGCTTCGAAGCTGCCGAGCATCTGATGCGTCGGATTCAACGCACGGCATCGACCACCCTTTGGGTCCTGGCGATGAACGACAAGGCTTTCCGTGTACTCAGTGCGGGAGCGCAGTTCTCGCGGGCATTCTCCCACCGCATTAACGCGATGAGTGTTTCGCGGGAGGACTTAGAAAACGCGATTCTCGAGCGGCACCGGCTCTCCGGTCTACGGCTGGAGTTCGCCCCGCCGCCAGCGAGCGACCCCAGGGTGAGTCGCGTCAAGAACTGGCTGGGGTTGGATGCATCGCCGCAGAAGTTGTTTTTCGACTCTCTTTACCAGCAATCGGGCGGTGTCTTCCGATCCGCGTTTGAGCTGTGGTCGAGTTCCATCGAGCGGGTGGAAGGGGAAACCCTGAAGATCCGGCAACCGCTCGAGCCAGCCTTTGCCAGCTTGCGCAACGAGCTCACCCAGGATGACCTTTTTACCCTCCTGATTATTCAAGAGCACGGTTCTCTTACTCATCAGGAAACCGCGGAGGTGCTCTATGAGGATTTGGAGGCGAGCCGCACTCGTATGGATCGGTTGATAGCGCTCGGTTTGATTGAAATGGATCCGGAACACCCCGGCCTGCGTGTGCGCCCGGAGGCGTACCGCTTCACCAGCGATGCCCTCCAGAGGGTCAATCTAGCCTGAGGCGAGGAGTGAGTCATGAGCGGAGAATCGAAAGTCCTGGCACAACTAACCCTGGGCAAGCTCTTCTTAGCGATCCTACTGATTACCCTGACTTGGCTGCTCTTAAAGTGGATTCGCGGGTTCTTTCAGCGCCTGGAAACCCAGAATCCGCGCATGCGATTTTTTGCCAATCAGTTGCAGCCTCCCCTGCGCATTTTTCTCTGGTTCGCTACGTTGCTCATCGTGGTCGATATCCTGGCTCCATCTCGCGATGCTTTCCTTGCCGTCTTGGGCTCTGCCGCGCTGGCCATCGGTTTGGGTCTTCAGGATCTCATCAAGAATCTGGTCGGCGGTCTCGTCATCGTGGCCGACGTGCCGTTTCAGACTGGAGACCGCCTCCGAATCGGCGAGGCCTGTGGCGAGGTGGTCCACATCGGGTTGCGCAGCACGAAGCTTCTGACACCGACCGGAACTCTGGTGGCGATTCCAAATTCGGAGATCCTTACCCAGCAGACATTCAATGCCAATGGGGGTGTGCCGGAGTCCTTGGTCATCACCGCCATCAATCTGGTGCGCGGCGTGGACCCGGATGTCGCAATTCGCGTGGGGCGAGAAATCGCGATCTCCTGCCCCTATACTCATCTGGGACGATCGATCTCGGCTGAGCTCGAGGATAACGGTACCTGGCACAACTTTGTGAAGCTCAGCATCGAGGCATATGCCTATGATCATCGCTGCGAACCCGCCATGCAGACCGATATTCTCCGCCGAGCCCATCACGAGTTCAAAACTCTCGGCGTTCTCCCGGTTTCGGACCACCGGATCCAGCCCAGGCAACGTGCGGCTTAAGCAGGTCGAGCGGTAGATTGAGAATTTGGGGGTTAACCCAACGCGAAAACCACCGCGGTCGTGGCAATCGCGGCCGTTTCCGCGCGGAGAATGGCATTTCCCAGCGATGCCGTCAACCAGCCGCCAGCGCGGAATCGTTCCACCTCTCCGTCGGTCCAACCACCCTCCGGCCCGAGCGCCAAAACCACATCGCTGCCGGTGGCATCGGACTGCAGAGCTTCGATGAGGGTGGTTTCTTGTTGGCCCTCCGACAACAGAATTCTCCTGTGACCGGGGAGAGCAATCGCATCCTTGAGCTTGATCGGCGCTCGAATCTCAGGCGGTTGAACTTGCCGGGATTGCTCAGCCGCCTGGCGCACGATCCGCCGCCAGCGCTCCACGCGTCTGGACGCCGAGGAGGCAAGATGCGTGTTCGTACGCTGGGCAATCAGGGGAACGATCGTCGACACCCCCAATTCGGTACACTTCTCGATCGCCCATTCCATGCGATCGAACTTGAAAATCGCCAAGGCGAGCGTGACTCGCGGTGGAGACGGCGAAGCGATCTCCTCGCCCAGTTCGAATTCAACTCGTTCCGGGTCGATCGTGGTAATGCGTCCGCGCCGCACCTGGCTCCCGGCGGAGATGTCGAATTCCTGCCCGATGCGGGCGCGCAGAACGCGCGCCAAATGGGCAGCGTGAGCTCCCGTGAGTAACGCGCGATTGCCTGAGACTTGATCGGCGATCCACCGTCGGCGAGTCAACGGGCAACCATGTGGCGAGCGCAGCACGGAGCGAGGAATCCCCCGGCCCGGGACCGCTCTCGAGCGGAGAATGTCTCAGCCGAAAATATCTTTGACTCTCCCGAGCAGCGAGCCCCGCTGCGGCCGGTTCTCAACTCTGCTGCCGTTCTCCAGCTCCTGGAACAGCTCGCGCTGCCGCTTATTCAGTTTGGTGGGAGTCTGGACGCGAATTTCTACAAACAGATCTCCCCTGCCATGGCTATTCAGCACGGGCACGCCCTTTCCGCGAATCCGCATGGTTGCGCCCGATTGTGTCCCTTCCGGTACTTTCAGGTTGTGCTCGCCGTCCAGAGTCGGAACCTGAATTTCAGTTCCCAGCGCAGCCTGTGCAAAAGAGATGGGAAGCACACAATGCAAATTGCTACCTTCCCGTTCAAAGAACGGGTGCTCTTTCACCTGGAGGACGAGGTAGAGATCTCCGGGCGGGCCGCCAAACATGCCAGCTTCTCCCAATCCCGAGAAACGAATGCGCGTTCCATCCTCCACTCCCGCAGGGATCTTGGCATCCAGGGTCTTTTGTCGCAGGACTCGGCCCTCGCCTTTGCACTTGGGGCAAGGATCGGTAATGACCGTGCCCGCCCCCTGACAGGTTGGGCAAGTGCGAGCCATGGTGAAGAATCCTTGCTGGTACCGCACTTGACCACGCCCGCCGCAGGAGCGGCAGTTCACCGGTGCCTTTCCCGCCGCCATGCCGGAACCGCGACAGCCTTCACAGGCTTCATGGCGACGGACCGTGACCTGCGTCTCTTTGCCGAAGACGGCTTCCTCAAACTCCAGAACCAGATCTTCGCGCAAATCGGCGCCACGCTGTCCACGGCTGCGGCGGCGCGAACCCGCCCCGAAAAGGTCGCCAAAACCAAAGAAGTCTCCGAAGATCTCGCTGAAGTCCTGGAAGATGCTGGGATCGAAGCCGCCCGTTCCGCTTGCCGCAACTCCGGCATGGCCGAAGCGATCATAGGCGGCGCGCTTGTCGGCGTCGGCCAGAATCGCATAGGCCTCGCTGCACTCCTTGAATTTCTCCTCCGCTTCCGGGTTGTTCGGGTTGCGGTCAGGATGGTACTGCAGCGCCAGTTTGCGATAAGCGCTCTTGATCTCCTGCTCGCTGGCGTCGCGGGAGACATTGAGCACCTCATAGTAGTCACGTTTTACGTTGCTGGTCAGAATTGTCCTCGCGTCCTTTCCCATCGTGGTAGGTTCGTCCCGGTCCATTCCCCATCATGACCAACCGGGAGCGACCAACCACAACCTATGATCTTGAGTTGCGCGCAACCTTGACCATCGCCGGCCGCAACAAGCGGTCCTTCAGTTTGTAGCCGCGCTGCAGCTCTTCGACGATTTGATGGTCGGGAGCCGCGGTGGTCTCGACCATCTCGATCGCTTCATGATAGCGGGGATCAAACGTGGCCCCTTTGGCCGGGATGGGGCGCAGACCGAGTTTCGTCAAGGCGTCTTCAAGTTGCTTCGAGATCAGTTCGATCCCGCCGCGCAGATCCCGTTCGGAGGAACTGCTTTTCAAGGCTCGCTCGAAACTGTCGAGGACGGGGAGCAGATCGCGAATCGCGTCCGCCAGCGCATATTCGCGATAATCCTGCAGTTCACGCGCAGCCCGCTTCCGCGCGTTCTCGAAATCTGCCTGCATCCGCGCGATGCGATCGAGCAAGGCATCCCGTTCCGCCTTCAACTTCTGGATTTCGGCTTGTTCTCCGGCCATCTCGGCCCGGGGCGCCTCGATCCTCGCTTGTGCATCTTCCCCGGTATCGGTCGACTCGGGGAGCTCATGCTCCGTGTCGATTGCGGGAGGTTCCATTTCCGATTTTCCATTGGTTCTGGCCATAACTATTCCGATTCATTGAGAACTTTATCAAACAGCCGCGCAATGTAAGACACCGCAGTGATGGTATGTTGATAGTCGAGACGCGTCGGCCCCAGCACGGCCAGAGAGCCTACCACCTCGTCCCCGACGCGGGCGGGAGCGCCGATCAATACGAAGTTCCGCATCTGAGGCAAGGCCTGATCGAGACCGATGACGACCCGCACTGCCTCTTGCTTCGTGTCCAGGTAGGCGTTGAGCAGATCGACCACTTTTTGCTTTTCTTCCAGGGTCTTGAGCAGTTCTTGCAAACGTTCGCGATCCTGCTCGCGGGCAACCAGGTTGGCCGCGCCTTCCACGTAGACCGTCTCTGCGCCCTCATCAGCGGAAAACGCCCCCTGCAGGTACAGTTGCTCAACCGAGGCCATCAGCCGGTCGTATTCACTGCGCTCGTGTTCCAGTCGTCGGGCTAACTCCGCCCGCATGGCCTCGATGGTATAGCCGCGAAAATTGTCGTTCAGGTACCGTGCCGCCATGTCGAGATCAGGTTGCGCAATATCCAGGCGCAGCACCCGGTCCCGCACCACTCCCGACTTAGTCACCACCACGGCCAACACTTTCTGATCGCCGATTCGCGAAAAGTAGACGTGATCCAGGGCATTCTTCGATCCGCTCAGGGCGACGGTGACGCCAACACTCTTTGAAATCAGCGACAACACGTGCGACGTCCGCTCCATGAACTCCTGCACACCGGCAAGACCATGCAGCGATTCCTGAATGATGCCCTCATCTTCGCTCGAGATCTGGGTTTTGCCCGTGATCTGCTCCACGTAGTAACGGTAGGCCTCGGGACTCGGCACCCGTCCGGCAGACGTGTGCGGCTGCTCGAGGTACCCAGCGTCCGCCAAATCAGACATCACGTTGCGGATGGTGGCCGCGCTCAGGCCTTCGCGATTCGAGCGCGCCAGCGTCCGCGAACCCACTGGTTCCCCTGTAGTAATAAAGGTTTCTACGATGGCGGTGAGTATCTCGCGCTCACGTCCGCCAATCGGTGCTGCCGGAGCCATAGCGTCCCTTGCATCATCTTGAGCCGGCGACCGGTCGACTCTTGGTTGTTGCTAAGTTGTTTCGTTTCAATATTTAGCTAAAGGATTCAACGTAATCCTAGCTGGATTCTAGGAAGCTTAGCCACTGGCTGTCAAGGAATGCTAATTCGGTGGTGACAGGTCTGTTCTGTTATTTTGCTTTTTCATGCAGATGACGAGAACACAAGTGGCGGTAATCGGCGCAGGGGCGTTTGGGGGATGGACGGCTCTTTACCTGAGAAGAGGGGGGGCGCGGGTTACCCTGCTCGACGCCTGGGGACCGGGCAATTCGCGCTCTTCGTCCGGAGGAGAGAGTCGCATTCTTCGCGGGAGCTACGGTCCCGACCAGCCATACTCGAAGATGGCGGCCCGTGCGATGCAGTTGTGGGGGGAGCACGAAGAACGCTGGCGGATTCGGCTGCTCTATCGCGCGGGCGTGCTCTGGATGGCAAGAGAAGGCGACGATCAGTATGAACGCTCTTCTCTGCCTCTGCTGCGCGAAGCCGGGATTGCCTATGAAGAACTCTCGGCTGGTGAAATGAGCCGCCGCTGGCCGCAGGTTAATTTTGAAGGTGTCGACTGGGGAATCTACGAGCCGAGGGGCGGTTTTCTGCGCGCCCGCCTGGCCTGCCAGGCGGTGGTGGAAGGACTCTTGGCAGAGGGAGGCGACTTTCAACCAGCGGCGGTGTTGCCACATCATCTCGAATCCGGTTGTCGCGATGGGGTGATGCTTTCGAATGGCTCCAGGCTGGTTGCTGACCGATATGTTTTTGCCTGTGGTCCCTGGCTGGGAAAACTGTTTCCAGAGACCATTGGAAATCTGATCCGCCCCACCAAACAGGAGGTCTTCTTTTTCGGAACGCCTCTGGGCGATGACCGTTTTTCCGAAGGGAAGCTGCCGGTGTGGGCGGACCACGGTCAACGTTTCATCTATGGCATGCCGGCCGGCGACGGCCGCGGCTTCAAGGTAGCCGATGACACTCAAGGCCCGGAATTCGATCCTACAGATGGGGAACGCTCGTTCAGTCCGGAGGCGCTGAGCCTCGCCCGCGAGTATGTGGGCTTCCGTTTTCCCGCCATGAGAGACGCGCCTCTCGAGGAAACTCGAGTCTGTCAATACGAGATCACGCCGGACCGTCACTTCATCATCGATCGACATCCCGCAGGAGAAAACGTGTGGATCGTAGGCGGAGGATCAGGCCACGGATTCAAGCACGGGCCTGCACTGGGCGAGCTCGCAGCCAAGTTAGTCAGGGAAGAAATGGATCCGGACCCCAGGTTCTGTTTGGCGCGGTTTCGAAAGCCGGAAAGATCCTAATGGCTACTGAATCTGAATGACACCTTCCGGCGAGGTGGACTTGATCTCATCCACGCGCGCGATCACTGCGCGGGCAAAATCAAACAACGACTTGGCCTGCGGTGAACTCTCACCTTCGAGGACCGAAGGCTTACCCTGATCTCCGGATCTGCGGATCTCGGGATCGAGTCGAATATTCCCGAGGAATGCCACCCCAAACTGGTGAGCCGTTTTCTCGGCGCCACCACGAGAAAAAATGTCGATCTCATGATTGCAGTGCGGACAGACGAAATAGCTCATGTTTTCGACCATGCCTACAATATCGACCTTCATCTGGCGAAACATTTCGATGGCCTTGCGTCCGTCCTGCAGCGAAACATCGGAGGGCGTCGAGACTACGATCGCGCCCGTGAGCGGTACGGTCTGGATAAGGGAAAGCGCGACGTCGCCCGTGCCCGGAGGCAGATCCACAATCAGATAATTCAGTAAACCCCATTCGACCGAGCCTAGAAACTGCCGGATGATCGAATGTAACATCGGCCCGCGCCAGATCAGGGGCTTGTCTCCGGGATTGAGAAAACCGACCGAGATGACCTTCACACCGTGAACTTCGAGCGGCTGAATCCGGTCAGGGGCCACAACCTTGGGCTGTGCGCTGGTACCGAGCATAAGTGGCACGTTCGGACCGTACACATCGGCATCGAGCAGGCCGACCTTGTGTCCAAGCTTTGCCAGTGCGATCGCCAGGTTGACCGCGATCGTGGTCTTGCCCACCCCGCCTTTGCCGGAACCAACTGCAACGATGGCTTCGACACCGGGAAGAGACTGCGGCTTGGGCGGTGGCGCTGCGGGCTGGGATGGCATAGGGGCACTCACGGAGTCACCTTGGAAGATCGTGCTAGGGAGATTATACAGACATCCCACCGCCCTGCCAGGCGGGGCTGACGGTAACCCCGTGCCGACAAGCGCAGGTTCGCCCTAGGCACCTGTCGTCGTATACGCCAAGAACTTGGCCGGTTATCGAGGCTTGTGGGCTGCATAGTCGCTCGCACCCAGAAAATGCAGCGAGATATAGGGTTCGTCACCGACAACCCTACTGTCATGCCCGGGAGCGATGTAGAAGAGATCGCCGGCTTTCATTTCGATGACTCGTCCGTCATCCATGGCTGCGGTAGCGCGTCCGGAGATGACCAGGCCAACATGCTCAACATCGCAACTGTTCTTCCCGAGCGTTCTGCCGACATGAACCGACCACTTCCAACCCGGTTCGTAGACGGCGCGGCCGATTGTGAGTCCCCCGATGTGCACCAGCTCGAATCTACCCTTTTCAAAGGTTCGAGTTTCGTCAGGTTGATCAAATCTCTTCAGAATGAC
>DASPVG010000154.1:0-4895 GCA_035622455.1 Terriglobales bacterium | reverse complement strand
TGGCTGCGGGCCGGGCCGGTTTGCCTTCCAGAATCGGCTCGAGGTCGAAGCCGTTCGCGTCGGCGACCCAACCGATCCGCCGGGTGGCCACACCGGTGAGGCGCCATCCGATGCCTTGCTCCTCGAGCTGGCTGTGGTTCGCCCGAAGCAGGCGCAACAGTGCCAGGTTCACGTTGCCGAGTCCAACCAGACAAAGGTTATAGGTGCGAATGAATCGTCTCCGGGAGGGGTCCAACTAGCAGCGACCTAGCTCAACCCATCATCGTCGTGTGCTCGGGCTGGATCTTGTAGATAACCCGTACCTCATCCGGCTGGCGGTAAGGATACTTATCCACATCCAGATACTTCTTGGCCATTTTATCGATGTGGGCGTCAGCTCCCTCCTCGGTGATTTCGGTGACGCGCCCGCGAATTTCCAGGTAGCGATAGGGATTCTCCGGATCGACGATAGCCAAGGCGACACGCGGATCGCGGCGCACATTGCGGTCCTTCTGCCGGCCTTTGGCCGAGTTGAAAATCACCCGCTCGCCTTCGAGATCTACCCACACCGGCGTTACCTGGGGACGGCCGTCGGGCATGAGCGTGCCAAGAGCGGCAAACGCTCGCTTTTTGAACAGATCACGATACTTTTCCGGGATGGCTCCAGCCATTCCACCCTCCTTATGCATGTCGTGTGAAACGGTCGCACATTCGAGGCGATCCACCAAGATTATAGCTTTCTCCCGGCGAGCCAGTATGCTTAGCCTTCTCCGGCCTTGCTCAAGGCGCAGGAATGCGCCTCTTCGGGTTCGGGGGCCTGGAAGGCAGACGCGTTCGGCCAAGGGCGGCCGTCTATTTATCGTAGTGCAGCAGCGAAAAGACGTCGTATTGCTTCAGTTTTTCCCGGCCTTTCAGAAAATCAAGCTCGACCACGAAGCCCAGGCCCACAATGTCGGCGCCGAGCGAGGCCGCCAGCTTGGTCGTAGCCTCCGCCGTGCCCCCCGTTGCCAGGAGATCATCCACGATGATCACGCGTTGACCGGGTTGAATCGCGTCCTTATGAATTTCGAGGGCGCTGGTCCCATACTCGAGCGCGTACTCGTAATGGGCGGTTGCGGCAGGCAGCTTACCCGGTTTGCGAACCGGAACGAAGCCGGCATTCAAGCGGTAGGCCAAGGCAGGACCGAAAATGAAGCCGCGGGCTTCCATCCCCAGGATGAGGTCAATGTTCTGGTGGATGTAGTGTTCGGCGAGCGCGTCGATCAGAGTGGCGAACCCCAATTGATCTTTGAGCAGCGTGGTGATGTCATAAAAGAGGATGCCTTTTTTGGGGAAGTCGGGCACCTCCCGAATCAGCTTCTTGAGCGATTCACAATCGACCTTGACGCTGACGCTCCGGTGCTCGGTCGGCATTTACCAGGCTCCTTCAATGCGAAATGTGTTCATCTCGGAGATCGGCCGGCTTTCGGATTCTTCGACGTCGTCCACCCGAGCGGCCCGCGGCCCTTGGCGCAAGCGCGACCGCAGTTCCGCCAGCTGTTCCTTGGTGCCCTGCGCCAGCACCTCTACGCTGCTATCGGCGTTATTCCGCACCCATCCGGCGATGCCCAGGATGTGTGCCTCGCGCTCTACAAACCAGCGAAAGCCCACACCCTGCACTCGTCCGCGAACGATGAACCGCCGAGCAACGATGGTGCCGGTCACAAGAGTCAACCACCTCAAAATAACAGACTGGAGGTCGACGGCGGTCAAAAGCGCGCCCGGCGAGCGATCCGTGGGGGCCTTGCTAACCGGCAAGAACTTTTCTGAGTCCCTCTCTCGATCTCGGCCGAAACCGCAGTGTTCGGCGACCGGTTGATCAGGCTCGAGAAAGATACACGCCTTCCGCCGTATCCACCTTGATCTTCTCCCCTTGATTGATGAAGGGAGGAACCTGCACCACAAGTCCGGTCTCGGTCTTGGCCGGTTTCGTCACACTCGATGCGGTGGCGCTCTTCAGACCAGGTTCGGTTTCGACCACCGTGAGTTCGACCGTCTGGGGCAACTCGATGCCTACGGCTTTCCCGTCAAAGAACTCTACTTTGATGGCCAAGTTGGGAATCAGGTAATCGACGGCGTCACCCAAGATGTCTTTGCCCAGGTGGGTTTGCTCGTAGGTCGAAGTGTCCATGAAGCAGTAGTTGCCGGCATCACTGTAGAGATACTCCATCTCCACTTCGTCGACGGTGATTTTGTCGATCGGATCGGGCGAGCGGAAGCGATGTTCGAACATGGCCCCGGTGCGCAGATTCCGCAGCTTTGCCTGGATGAAGGCACGCAGGTTTCCAGGCGTTCGGTGTTCCACGCTGAAAACAGAATGCAGATCATTATTGTGGCGAATGATCATGCCGGGACGAAGCTGGGTCGCGGGAATCGCCATAGCTCGAAGATCTCCTTTTGATTGCGGGGGGCCAGCCGAAGGCGGGCATTTGTTCAGCCCGATACCGGGCTTGAAAGCTCCATTTTACACGGGCCGGGAACGACATGGAAAATGCGGGGAGGGCGAAGTGGCCGGATCGGGACCGGTATGGCATGATGAAGCTTTCCCGGTGGGACGAAACTTTCGCCTGCCAGACAGCTAAAATGAACCAGGGTGAATCCAACTCGTCGATTTCATCGTGAGGAGTGCGGTTATGCGTGAGGGCAAATATGAGGCTTCCGAGCAGGGCGGCTTCGGCACGGCGGTGACGTTCCTGCTGATTGGATTAGGTGCGGGTACGCTCATCGGTTTGCTGTGTGCTCCTAAAGCCGGCAGGCAGATGCGGAGAGATCTACGGCGCAGGTACGAAGAGGCTCGCGACACCATCGACAACTGGAGGGAAGAGGCCAGAGGAGCGGCCGAGGAAGCTCTTGAACGGGGAGCTGAACTGGCGGAGGAATTGCGAGATCGGGTTACTCCGCTCACCCGGGCATTCACCGGTAATCGGAAGTGAATCCGCCTCGAAGCTTGAGCCTCGCTCCGAGGATCCGGCTACCAGGCTACGGGGCTTGTCAGCAGCACCCTGCTGGTGCTCGGTTCCGTGGAGGCCGTGGGGAGCGCCCCGGGTGCGACCGCAGCTGAACCGGCAGGGGTGTTCTCCGCCGGGCGCACGCGGATCGTGAGGCGGTTGCCGGCAGCGTCCCAACTGTAGCGAACCGGTTGGGCTAGATCCAAGACAATTCGGGCCACCGCAATCTGAAACTGACTGATGCGTACGGCGGCGATGCCGCTGCTCTGAAACGCCAGGCGCCGCTGGATGTTTAAAAGATGCGCCTTCGGAAGATCAATGATCAGGCGTGGCGGATTCTCAGCCCGGCTTAGGCTCGGCACCAGGGGACGCGTGGAAATGACCTCGACCGCCCAGCCACCTTCACTGTCTAAAGCGCGGACGGAGCGAATCGTGGCATCAGCGCTGTCGCTTCTGGCGAATAACTCCGATATCGCTGAGGAAGCGAGCACCGCCGCGAAGGCCAAGCAGGCGAGCTTCCGAATACGAGAGCATGTCATTGCCGATACCGATCAGGATATCACCGGCGGGAATCTGACAGCAGGCTAGGATATGTGCTTTGTGGGTACGGGCCGGAACTTTCGAGTCAGGGCTCGGAGAGAAACTCATATTCGTCGATTACGGCAGCCACTGCAACCTTGCTTCCGGGCGTAGCATCGTCGACGCGGACGACTCTGCCTTTGCATTTCACGCGAATGCTTTCGGTGAGAGTGATCTCAGGAGGTAGGGTAAGGGTGAATTCAATCGCGGAACCGGTGGCGATTGCCGAATCTAGATAAAAACAGATGCCACGAGCGCTTACATCACGGGTTTGGGCCGCTTTTTCCTGCTCCCCGGCCTGCGAATAGGTGACCGACACGGGTAACCGTAGGGCGAAGCGGCGTGTTGCCCGCTTGTTCTCCTGCGTGGTTTCCGCCATGAAACCTCCAAGGTGACTGTAGCATGGCGCTTCGCGGGTTCGCTGTCAAGCCTATAGTTACCTATAATTTACCTGCCAGGCTCGGGCGGGCGCGGGGCAGAGAGCCTTAAGATAAGCTATCTCAGGCGATTGAGAATGATCTTGGTCCTCGATAATTACGATTCCTTCACCTATAACCTGGTTCAGTACCTAGGGGAACTGGGTGCGGAGGTTTGCGTGCGCCGCAATGATCAGCTCACGGTCGAGGAGATCGAAGCCATGAGTCCGGAGCGCATCGTTATCTCGCCCGGCCCATGTACCCCAAAAGAGGCCGGGATCAGCGTGGAGTTGATCCGCCATCTGGCGGCCAAGACGCCGATCCTAGGCGTCTGCCTGGGCCACCAGGCCATTGGGGCCGCCTTCGGAAGCGAGATTGTGCGTGCCCCTAAGCTCATGCACGGAAAGACCAGCGAAGTGTTCCACGACAATCAGACGATTTTTGCCGGGCTGCCCATGCCGCTGATCGCGACCCGTTATCACTCGCTGGTGGTTGAAGAGGAGACCCTGCCCGATGAGCTAGAGGTCAGCGCCTATACGAATGAGGCTGACGGTTCGCGCGTCATTATGGGCTTGCGGCATAAGGAATTTCGTGTGGAAGGCGTGCAGTTTCATCCCGAGAGCGTATTGACCTTAGGGGGACGGAAACTGATTCGCAACTTTCTCCACATTTAAACAGGCGGCCATTTTTGGCGGTTCTAGGGAGAGCTGTTATTTCTTATTTGATGGCGGCCGAAGCTTTGATCGATGACTCGCTCCCCCTCGCCAGCTCAAGCGCCTGCAACACGGCCTTCGCCTTATTCATGGATTCTTCAAATTCGCGCTGCGGGTCGGAGTCGGCCACGATGCCTGCTCCTGCCTGCAAATAGGCGCGTTTGCCTTTCATCAGCATGGTGCGAATGGCAATGCAGGAATCAAGGTTACCGGCAAAATCG
>DASPVG010000153.1:0-11888 GCA_035622455.1 Terriglobales bacterium | reverse complement strand
AGGGCAAGGACTTTTACCGGGAAGCGGCTGTGATTAAGGACAGTTCTTTGCATGGTTACCAGCGTCAGTCGGGTGGACCAGATTATAAATGTCGGTGGCAGGAGTGGTTATAGCTGGTTTCGCAGCATGAGGTCAACCGTTCCTGAGCGTCGAGCAGGCAGCATTTCCCCGTCCCAGAGGGCAGAAGCAGGGCTCAGTTCTCTCTCAGCCGCAAGGTGGATTCCTTCGGTAAATAGCTTTTTCGGCGAAACCAATCTTCCATGGCATTCGTCAGCTCTGCGAGAGGCACACGGTTACCGATTTCCATGAGGCCGTCGGCCAGCGGCAAGGTGTCATCAAAAACGCTGGCATTCGTGAAGTTGCGCATCGAGAAGCTGTCCAACCACTTCAAAGGACACGGGAGTGTTTCCCCGTTCTCTTCATACTCCACGCGGATTCGGCGTCGAAACATAGAACGATTCTAATCACATCTCCGGAACCTTATCGTACTGATCAACCTTAGATCGGCGGCCACACGTTGCCCCGAGCACAGATTCGTCGTCGCCTGCCAAAGAGCAGCCCGGTCTCGCTCAGAATTGTCGATCTAAATCTTCGGTAGGGTTCGGTATTATTGCGCCGGTGCGGCGGGTGCTGCTGGTGCTGGCGCGGGCTCGCTATATCCGGTGTTGACCAGGTCCTTCAGCTCTTTGCTGGGCTTGAAGAACGGGATCTTCTTGGCAGGAACTTCCACGCGATCGCCGGTCTTCGGGTTACGCCCCACCCGAGGCTTGCGCTGACGGGTGCGGAAGCTGCCAAAGCCACGAATCTCGATCTTGTCACCTACACGCAGAGAACGCACGATGCTGTCGAAAATCGTCTCGACAATCACTTCACTGTCTTTTCGTGTGAGCTCCGCCAGCCGGGAGACCTCGTCGATCAAGTCCGCCTTCGTCATACGCCCTCTCGCTCCGTCTCAAGTGTATTCAACAACGTGGCTATCTAACGTCCGGCTCCCGGGCCACACCGGGACCTTCATAACCTTCTCAAATTTCAGGGGTTCTGCGCAAGGGGGAATTTATATTCATTAGTTCTAAAGGTCCGGTGGCAAGCTCTAGCCAACATATTCTGCCAATTCAATGAAAGTTCTGTAACCGGGCGAAAGCTCCTTCACTGCCAGAGATAATAGAAGCCGAGGTGGCGCTCGAGTAGCTTCTCGCGCGTGGGCAGCCACTGGGAAATGTCGCCAAAAATGAGGTCGAGCAGGGACTCGCGGCTCTTTTCCGGGTGCACCAAGGTGGGCTCGCCCTTGATGCCTACGGACTTGGCCGTATCCTCTACCGCCGTCTGAAAATCGGCCACCTGGTCGATCAGATGCAGCACCAGGGCCTCCTGGCCGGTCCACACCCTGCCATCGGCAATTGCCCGGATATCTTCTTTCTTAGCGTGGCGCCCGTCGGCGACGGCCTCGACGAACTGGCCGTACATATTATCGATGAGCGACTGCATGTAGGCGCGTTCAGCCGGGGTCAAGTCCCGGCTGGGATCTCCGGTGTCTTTGAATTCCCCGACCTTGAGAACCTCCGGCTTCAGCTTCGCCCAGCGCATCAGCTCACCGTAGTTCACCCACTCGGCGATGACACCGATGGATCCCACGATGGAGCCATTGTCGGCATAGATCTTATTGGTCGCCGAAGAAACATAGTAAGCGCCGCTTGCCCCGACAGTCTCAATCGAGGCGACAATGCGCCGGTGCTTCTCGTCGCGCAACCGTTTGACTTGCCGGTAGATCTCTTCCGACGCCGCTACGCCCCCTCCGGGCGAATTGACGTGCAGAATGATCGCCTTGACGGAATCATCGTCTCCGAATCTCTTGAGTTGCTGAACCACAATCTTGGGGTCGAGAATGACGCCCTCAAGGTCTACGACTCCGATCTTATCTCCGAAACCCCCGAAGGATGTCTCTGTGCTGCCCGCATGCAAGGTAAGATAAACCAAGGTGAAGACCGCAAGCACAAACAGAAAAAATGCTCCGCCCCCAATGAGCACCCACAGCAGCGTGCGCGAGCGACCGTTCCCCGCCATATAGCTAGGTAGTGTAGCACTGGAAGAGAGTTTCCCGTCCCTCCACCTGGCTCGCCGCGCAGAACCTCCGCCAGCGGCGAACGACATCTCTTCTCGTCCTGAGGTCCAAGCAAGCGTGAAGTCCGTAAGGCTTTTTTGAGGAGTCGAGTCCGAAGACGACCGTGGTACGAACAGCTCGCAGGCTCGCGCGAAACCGTAACAGATTCGTGCTAAAATGAGCCGCCATTGAGAGCTCGAATTTCTTTCTAAGGCATCAATCCCCGCAAGCACACGGAACCACTGGTGGCTGAGAATCCGGCACAGAGCACGGTCGTTACTTATGCGGATGCCGGTGTGGACATCGACCGCGCCAACCGTACCAAGAAGCGCATCAAGTACTTAGCTCACAAGACATTCACCAAGAGCGTGCTCAGCGAAATTGGCAGTTTTGGCAGCGTGTTCTCGATCGACAAAGAGAAATATTTGGACCCGGTCTTGGTCTCGAGTGTGGATGGCGTCGGAACCAAACTCAAAATCGCTTTTGAGATGAAGATGCATCATACCGTCGGTGCCGACCTGGTCAACCATTGTGTGAACGATATTGCCGTGCAGGGCGCCCAGCCTCTGTTCTTCATGGATTATCTGGCAACCGGCAAGCTGGACCCCGCAGTTGCAGAGAAAGTTGTCGAAGGGCTGGCAGAAGCCTGCAAACACAACGGATGCGCGTTAATCGGCGGTGAAACTTCGGAAATGCCCGGCTTCTACGCGGAAGGGGAATATGACCTAGCCGGCTTCATCGTCGGCATCGTGGAGCGCGAACGCCTCATCACCGGTAAGGCCGTAGAGGTGGGAGACGTAATCCTGGGTCTCCCGTCCACCGGACTCCACACCAACGGGTATTCGCTTGCACGTAAGCTGTTTTTTGAAGTCGCCGGCTACACGCCTGAGACCTACGTGAACCAGCTCAAAGGCAAGGCCGGGAACGAGCTCATGCACACCCACAGGAGCTACTGGTCGATCATCAAGAAGTTGCTGGCAGGGGAATGTGTATCGGCGATGGCGCATATCACCGGCGGGGGAATTACGGAAAACCTTCCCCGGGTCTTGCCGCGGGGCGTGGCGGCGGTGATCGATCTCGGGTCTTGGCCGGTGTCGCCCATCTTCGAGCACCTGCAGAAGCTGGGGAACGTTCCACAAGACGAGATGTTGCGAACCTTCAATATGGGACTCGGCATGCTGCTGGTAGTTCCGGCAAAAAAGTTCAAAAAGGCGCAAACCGTGCTCGAGCGTGCCGGAGAGAAGTTCTACACCGTAGGCCGGATTGTAAAGGGGGATCGGAAGGTTCTGTACACGTAATCTGTATGATGAACCCGGTCCTCACTCTCCACCATTGCGGCTGTGCTTAACGCTTCAATAGATCTACCGGTTCCCGCACGTCGTGCACGCGGAAGGATTTCGCCAGCGCGGGATATTTCTTGGCAACCGCCTCGAACATGGCGTACGCCACATTGCGGTAAGACCGGTTCCCGCCAGGCGCGGTTCTTAGCTCGGCGATGTAGACCACCTCGGCGAAATCCATCTTGAACAGGCTTCGCTTGCGAAATGCCAGGGGAATGACATACTGAGCATTCTCCCGGGCCTCCCTGCCATGTGCCTGGCCTAGACTCTCGACGGCGGCGGCTGCACGCTGCATGGCCGCGTGGTAATCCTCCGCCAGCCCGGCGGCGTTCACTTCTTCCGGGGTATCGTAGCCGTGCTGAGTGGTGAAATCCTGCAGGATCTGAATGCAGCGCCGATGGCGGTGCATATCGCGAAACCCTCCAACATCCATCAGGATGTCGAAGCGGAAGGGTTGTCCCGCGCAGAAAGAGCGCCGCATTTCATCGTGCTGGCCACGGTGGCGCAGCCCGAGATCGATGATCTCGCGGCGGACCGGTTCACCAGTCTCGGCAATCGCAGACCGAATCTGGCGATAGGGATAATGGCTGTGCTCGTAAATCAGAGTCGCTGCCAGCTCGATTTCGAGCGGCTCGTCCTCGAGCAGATCAACCGATGGCGCCGGGTTGACGGGCGTTTCTCCCATCAGCTGGTTCGCACACTGCCTGAGCTCGCGGCGAGTCTCGATTTCGTAGGGATTGGGATCGGCGTACTTCACCAGGGTGGGGGCGACCCGGATCTCGCGCAGCAGCTCCTCCTCGGCACGCACGCCCAGCTCGGGCGAGACTGCCCGGATCGCGCTCACCAGCTCCCCCCACTGTTTTCGACTCGCATGGTAGGCAGGCGACGTGGCCGCGTACTTGAGCAGTTCCCCTAAGTGGCGCACTTCCTTGTGAGTGTGCGACAAAAGCCGGGAAATCTGGCTCTCGAGCGTCCTTGCATTCACGATTTCTCCGAGCGAAGTGTTCGTCGCCAGCGGCAGCAAGTAACGCGAGATATCGAACGCCCGCGCCCGTAGGGTGCGTTCGTAGGTCTCTGTCTTCATATCTTGCGGTCGAGGCGTGATCTTGTTGAGGTAGCGAAACATCTGCTCGGAGAAAGCTTCGTATTCCCGGAACAGTTCCCGCACGCTTCTCTGGTAGAGCTCCGAGCCCTGCCGGTCGTCCCCGAAATCGGGAATAAAGTAGCCGCTCTTCTTGAAGTCTTGATACCGCGTAGAGCGTTCCTGCCCGTCCCAGCGCTGCTGGTCGACGACCGTGATCGCGGCCAAGATCGAGAGCCGCTCGATGGCTAGGGCAACATGGGCCAAATCCGCAATGGAGCGGTGTCCGTACTGGAAGTAGAAGGTATTGAGAAACTTTTCCGCTTTCTGCTGGCTGATCTCCTGGAGCGACTCCTTCATGGAAAGAGCCGAGCGCGAGTATTTTGCCATCGCGTAGGCCTGAACCTCCGGTTCGGCGCCACAGACGGCATAGACTTCGACCGACCCGGCACCTTGGTTACCATTGCTCGAATCTATCGCAGTAGCGGGTTCGGACATGGGCTGACCTCGGATTGGAATGCTAAGGGAAAGTTAAGCTTATCGAACGATGGGTCAAGTCTACAACTGGGCCTGGCGATTCGTGGGAGCTTTGGGGTGTATGGTAGGGTACACAGCATGGCTTTGTTCCGCTCAGATTTGATCACCTTGAGCTCCTCGAACATTGAGCTGGCTCGGCAATGGTGGATCGAAGCTCTGGATTGTAAGGTGACGCAAATACCAACGGATTGGGACAACTCGCTGCCTTCCGATGTGGCCCTCAAGTTTCCAGGGTGTGACGAGCCTACGATCCTGCTGTCGTCGCGGGCGGAAGTGGAGCGGGCGGGTTGCGAAAGGCCGTCGCCCGTCGTATCCGGCCGGACCGATCGACGATGGCGGCGACGTGCGGTTCTTCGAAATCCGCGACACGGAAGGCAACCTCATCCAAATCTGCCAAGAGTTCGGAATTCAATTTTCCCGTTGGCAGCGGACAAAGATATCCCCGCCCGCGTCCAGCTATAATTTCGGCTTTCGATGGAAGGAGGGAAACCCATGGGCCTATCCGGCCGTGTCGCCCTGGTCACCGGTGCGTCCCAAGGCATCGGCCGCGCTTGCGCCCTCAAACTGGCGGAGGCGGGAGCGGCGGTCGCGTTGGCTGCCCGCAACCAGGAAAAGCTCGAGCAGTTGGCCAACTCCATTACCGCCAACGGCGGGCAGGCTGCTACCTTTGCCATGGACGTTGGCGACGAACAGCAAATCAACTCGGGATGCAAAGCCGCGCTTGAAAAATTCGGGAAGATCGACATTCTGCTCAACAATGCCGGGATCACTCGGGATCAGCTGGTCATGCGATTGAAGCGATCTGATTGGGATGCGGTTCTTAATACCAATCTCACCTCGGCTTACCTTTGCATCCAGCAAGTGATTGGGAGCATGCTGCGCAACCGCTGGGGCAGAATTGTCAACATGACCTCGATCTTCGGTGAAATGGGCCAGGCCGGGCAGGCTAACTATGCCTCCTCGAAAGCAGGATTGATTGGCCTGACGATGGCAATCGCCCGCGAAGTGGGCTCACGCAATATAACTTGTAACGCAGTGGCTCCCGGGTTCATCGAAACCGCCATGACGGCAACTCTGTCAGAGGATTTCAGGCGAGAGGCCATCAAGCAGATTCCTCTGGGAAGGCTTGGAACGCCGGCCGACGTTGCCAATGCCGTGGCTTTCCTCGCTTCCGAGGAGGCTTCCTACATAACCGGTCACGTGTTGAACGTGAATGGCGGCATGCTCATGGGATAGTCGAAGGAGAACCAGAATCCAGAGGAAGGATGGCAGAATCCGATCGAGCCGCGAAACCATCCTCCGACCCTTTGGCCACGGTCGGTCTCACAATTTTTCAGGCCGAGTCGACGGCGCAACTCGCCGAGGCGCGAGAGCTCTTTCGCGAGTATGCTCTTTCGCTAAACTTTAGTCTTTGCTTTCAGAATTTTGACCGGGAGCTCGCGGAATTGCCGGGAGACTATGCTCCCCCGGAAGGACGTTTGTTGCTGGCCGATCTTCGGGGTGAGATAGCCGGGTGTGTCGCCCTGCATAAATGGAAACCCGAGGTTTGCGAGATGAAGCGCCTGTATCTGCGGCCTCGGTTTCGGGGAAAGGGCCTGGGCCGCATTCTGGCTGAGACCGTGATTGCCGAAGCTCGAAAGATCGGATATCAATGGATGCGGCTCGACACGGTGGAACCAGTCATGGCTGATGCTGTGGCTATGTACCGCAAGCTTGGCTTTCACTCGATTGCGCCTTACCGAGCGAACCCGATGCCGGGCACGCTCTACATGGAACTCGAGCTTCTGCCTCGGTTTTGACCGATGACAACTGCAGGATCACGAAGCTTGACCGGGCGAAGGCAGGGTTATCAAACCGGGAGGTTGGAACATGAAGCGCTGGTTGGTGCTGGTCGTCTTATGGCTGGCTGGTTCCCTATTCGCTGCGACCTCAAAGACCGTCTCTTACAAGAGTGGCGAGGAGGTTGTTACTGGTGTTCTCTATACGCCTGAAGGCAAGGGTCCTTTCCCGGGTCTCCTGGTGATCCATGAATGGTGGGGGCTCAACGACTGGGTCAAAGAGCAGAGCTCGAAGCTTGCCGACCAGGGTTACGTGGCCTTGGCCGTCGACCTCTACCGCGGTAAGGTCGCGACCACACCGGATGAAGCGCATGAGATTATGCGAGGAGTTCCGGAAGATCGTGCGCAGCGCGACCTGCACGCCGCCGTCGAATTCCTCCAGACCCAGCCGAATGTAAACAAGGACCGGATGGGATCGATTGGCTGGTGCATGGGTGGCGGCTACTCGCTCGATGTAGCGCTCGCAGAGCCGACGTTGCGAGCCGACGTTATCAACTACGGGCATCTCGCAACCGATCCTGGATCGATTGCGAAAATCCACGCCGCCGTCCTTGGCATTTTTGGCGCCCAGGATCGGGGCATTCCGGTCGAGGATGTGAAGAAGTTTGAACAAGCTCTCAAGCAGCAAGGCAAAAAGGTAGAAATCGTAATTTATCCCGACGCTGGCCACGCCTTTCAGAATCCCAATAACAAGACCGGATATCGCCCCGATGATGCGGCCGACGCGTGGAAACGCACCATTAACTTCCTGGCCAGTACGCTGAAGACCTAATCCGCCGGTGTGTCCACCTGGGAGCCTGTGAAAAGCTAGCTTGCCCACGAGACCAAACAAGGCTTAGGACGCTGAGTCTTGAGGTGTTAGCGAGTAAACAATTTTCCGCTTGAAAGACCGTAGTAATCTGGTTACTATTCAGGGCGTTCGTGGAGAACGGAGCTAGGGCCGTTTCCGATATGAATATCGGTCAGAGCATCAGAAGCTACCGACTGCAGAAGGGGATGTCCCAGGGCGATATCGAGAAGCGCACCGGCCTGCTGCGTTGCTACCTTTCCCGGGTGGAGAACGGGCACACCATTCCTTCTCTTGACACCCTTTCGAAAATCGCCACCGCGATGGAGATTTCTCTTTCCCAATTCTTTTCCGATGCTGGGCACAGCAATGGCGCCAAGGGCTTGCCGCAGCTCTCGGAGGACGAACTGCGCTTCCTCAGCCAGATCCGGCGCTACGCTGCGAGCCTCAACGACAGCGACCGAAAGCTTGTCCTGGCGATGGTGAAGAAAATGGCAGCCAGCTCGGGACGTTAGCTTCGCAAACTTCCCCCTCATCGATTCGAAATTCCCGCGCTCGGCCTTGGCTTGCTTCAAGATGGGAATGTCGCGGTCGGCGTCCTTCGCGAGGGTGAGGAAGTTCCCGTATGCCGTGCGCGCCCGAACCCGGGCAGCGTCGGCGTCCGCCCCCTGAGATTCTTCCGCGCTGGGGGATCGCCCTCGCAAACACGGCTGATTACGCGGCATGTTCATTGGATCGGACCAGGAGGGCGCAGAACCTTCGATGATCTGCTGAGCGCCGTCATCGACAGAAAAGCTCCGACCCACGAGCCTGCGGCAGCAAATCCGACGTACACCCAGTTCCTCGTGTAGCTGATTACTGCAAATGCCGACAACAGATACCACACACTACTCCACGTTGCTGCCGGTACACGGCGCTTCGCAGAAACGGCTGCGTTGAACATGACATAGACTGCGTCCGTCGCGGCTGTTGATAAGAACACGCCAAGCGCTAGCCAAGGATCCATCTGCAACACTGTGTCACCTCACTGATAGCACCGCGAATCACACTGCTCTGGACTTTACTCCGGGGGTAAGCTTCAGTCGACCTCGCAACCAAGCGTGCTCGAAATTGACCTCCACAAGAATAGGAACTGCATTCCTTGCCCACCACTTTTGCTGTGCGCTGCACCTTTTCCCTTCTCCCGTCCGAGGCGGTTCGCAGCCTGAATTGGCGCATGATTGGGCGAGCGGACACGCAGGTAAGAGCAGGACCACCACTCAAGCGGGGATGCGCCCGGCGTGATTTAATTTCGGAGGAAGCGAAATTCGACATGACCTCATCTCTATTGGATCGTTCTCAATATCCATGCCTCGGCGACAGTGTGTATCTCAATCAAGCATCGTTGGGGTTGATTAGCCAGGCAGCCGTCATTGCCATGCACAGCTTCCTTGAGAATGTGGCGAGGCATGGCAATCTCTATATGTCGGACAGCGACGAGATCAACTACTGGCATGCCCTTAGGGGAGTTGCCGGCAGACTGCTTCATACCGATCCTTCACGCATCGCCATTCTTGCGGGTGCCAGCGAACTGCTGGGACAATTTCCTTTGCTATTTCGTCTCCAGCCCAATGCCACAATCCTCGCCGTTTCCTCCGACTTTCCAGCCATTACTCGTCCCTGGGTTCGTCAGTCCTATTTTGAAAAAGTCCGTGTTCGTTTCGTCGATGACCTGCCCGATCGCGATCTGACAGACGCAATTATTAGCGCCATCGACGAAACCACCCGTGTCATAGCTGTTAGCAGCGTGCAGTACGCGACCGGCACCCTCGTGGACGTTCGTCGCCTGGCCACGAGTGCTCAGAAGGCGGGCGCATTCCTGATCGTCGACGCGACGCAAGCGGCCGGTGCGATGCGGGTGGATACCTCGACGCTCAAAGCTGATGCGGTGGTTACCAGCGGTTACAAGTGGCTGGGCGGACACGGGGGCGTCGCCTTGGCAGCCGTGTCTGAGTCCTTACTGGAACAGCTTCCGATTTTGCCAGGCTGGATGAGCGCCCCGGATCCTTTTGACTTTGACGCTAAATCAGTTTCTTTCGCGTCCGATGCCCGGCGCTTCACGCAGTCCACCATGTCTTATGTCTCGATTGCGGGTCTTACTGTTTCCATCGAACAGCTGTTGTCATTGGGCGAGAACCGAATTGAAGCCCATGCACGTGAATTGGCTGCGATGCTGGTTGATGGCACTCGCCAATATGGCTGGGAGCCGTTTCATGAGGTTCATAGTGTGGCCGCATCTCCTCACATCATTTCGCTCGCCCACCGCCGACAACGCGCAAAGGAAACCGTGGAGAAACTCCGTGACCAGAGGATTCTATGTTCGGCGCGCGCCGAACGGGTCCGAGTCTCCCTCGCGCCATACAACGATCGAAGTGACGTGATGAAGCTTTTTCAGGCGCTCGCAGGGTTTCATTCCGCATGAACTCCAGGCCATTCCGCTGGCTTTTTGCTGCATGCAACGTCCTAACAAAGTGAGTTTAGCGACGAGATGCTGCAATCATGACCGAGCAGGAAGGGGCACATTGGGAAGTGGAAGAATCGCTTGTGTAGTCTTGACTCTTTGCGGCGCGACGATGGCTGCCGAAGACCATGCGATCGTATGCCATCAGCAGTTTCGGACCTCCAACAACTGCTATCGGCTGTATAAGGCAGACCAACCCGCGCGGCCTAGTCGTCCTGCTCGCTTACTACGGTTCCGACGCCAATGCGTTTTCATCGGCGGCACTTCCGTTTCGGGCCGCCAGGAACCCGCCATCCCCATTCATGGCGACTCTACTCGCCATTTAACTCGTAAGCCAACGAGAACAGGCGCAGTGACGGTAGTGAGTTGCACCCGCTGAAGTCCAGCGCCTTTCACGGCGCACTGTTTCGCCAACTACTCCGTCGTAAGACATCCCCACTCATTTAGAGGAATCGTCTGAACAAACGGTGTTCGTACGATCGGAAATCCTGCCTTTCTTCCTGCCCCACCGTGCCCAAGAGAATGCCCCGGCGATGGTACCAACTAGAAAACCGAGCGGTCCGGTAACAATGCCGAGCAGAGGCCCTTGGGACCCGGGATCGAAGATCATCGGCCCAAAAAATCCTGCCGAGAATCCCACGCCACCCATGACAACAGCGCCGAGAATCATGCAACTCATCAGTCCGCGAGGGGCGAAGGACTTATGCCGCCAGGTATATTGCGCTACCACGGCGGCGGTGACGATTGATCCAAGCACCCGGAGGATCCACATCCATTGGAAACGCCCATAAGTGATCTCCAGCGCTATGGCGAAGGGAACCCAGTAGACGTACCAGAAGGCGGCGAAGGTAGCTAGCGCTGCGATCAATGAGCGGAATACCGGATTCATCACAGTCCTCTTCTTACGGGAGAATTTTGCTGCTATGAATACGTCGCAGTGACGCAGAAAGGACGCTTAAAATATCTTCGTTGGTCTGGCGAGTTTCGGTTGAACGAGCGTCCACACCAGCGAGGAGTGGAGTTAGGTGAAAATCCCTCTGGTCGATGTATGCCGTTAAACGTCCACATTTCACATCTATTTTAAAGTGGTTGGGAAATAGATGTTGTAACCAGGCGGCGATGTCACCAACTTGCGCCTTCCGTTCGCCCGCGAGCGCTGGCTGTGCGTTTACTGCGAGAGATTGGAGCGATTTAGCGCCAAACTACCAGCCAGACAGTTTCCGAGTTGCGACAATTCCTCCTAAATTCCTGCCGGGCTCTGCCTTGTCGGAATTATTCCAGTCACTAAGTTTTGGCATGGCAGGGTGGGCACCACGTTGCTTGACTTGCTCTGTCGCTCTGAGCACGATGTTGAACAGGGAGGTGTGCTTATGGCAACGGGAAACGATCCAATTCTCGATAGTCTCGGAATGGCTCATTTGGGAAGTCCGAAGGCATTGCTGGGGAAGAAGGGCGGTCGAACGCTGGGAGAATTCAGGGACTTTGCTCTGCGCGGCAGTATGCTCGATATGGCGGTAGGCATCATTGTAGGCGCGGCTTTTGGGAGGGTTGTAAGCTCGTTCGTTTCCGACATCCTGATGCCTCCGATCGGTTTGATCACAGGGCATCATTCGGATTTCTCGAACAAGTTCATCAACCTATCGGGACATGCGTACGCCACGCTGGCGGAGGCGAAAGCTGCGGGTGCAGCGACCATCAACTATGGGG
>DASPVG010000152.1:0-16292 GCA_035622455.1 Terriglobales bacterium | reverse complement strand
GGCCCGGGACATGGATCGCGTCTCGGCCGATCACATGGGAATGCTGGCGACGGTAATCAATGCCCTGGCCCTGCAGAATGCTCTCGAAAAACAAGGGGTTTACACCCGGGTACAATCCGCCATCGAGATGAATCAGGTGGCTGAGCCCTTCATTCGCCGGCGGGCGATCCGGCATCTGGAGAAAGGGCGGGTGGTGATCTTTGCCGGAGGCACGGGGAATCCCTATTTCTCAACCGATACGGCAGCCTCCCTGCGCGCCATGGAGATTAAGGCAGATGCCATTCTCAAAGCGACCAAGGTAGACGGCGTCTACGATGCGGACCCCATGCTGGTAAAAGATGCCAAGAAGTTCAACGAGATTACCTATCTGGACGTGTTGAAACTCGGATTGAAGGTAATGGACTCGACCGCAATTTCGCTGTGCAAAGACAACAACCTGCCCATCATCGTCTTCAATCTGAATCATCGCGGCAATATCCGGAAAGTCGTCATCGGGGAAAAGGTTGGATCTTTGGTGAGCGCCTGAGGTTCCCCTCCGGGTCGTTTGTGACGTGGGGTCGCGCGCGGCAGACCACCTGATTCAACGATTCCGAGCCGCGGAGAAGTCCGAAATACCTGTCCTACGGAGCGCGCCGAGCAGGTTTATAATGCAGCCTTTTATCGCCAATTCTTAGGAGACCCGACACCATGGCCCAAGCTGGCATGGCCGCGATTCCCGGTCTGAAAGACACCTACCTGCAGCTCAAGACCCGTATGGACAAGGCAGTCGACGATTTTCGCAAGGCGATGGCCGCGACGCGTACCGGACGGGCGTCAGTCCACATGCTCGATAGTGTGAACGTGGACTACTACGGCACGGCGATGCCGCTCAACCAGATCGCCCAAGTGCACGCTCCGGAGGCGCAACTGATCACGGTGCAACCCTTCGACCCAACTGCCCTCTCCACCATTGAGAAGGCAATTCGCACCGCCGATCTGGGTCTCAATCCCATGAACGACGGTAAGCTGATCCGCATCCCCGTGCCTCCCCTCACCGAAGAACGTCGCAAGGATATGGTCAAGCACCTCCACAAGATTTTGGAGGAACACCGAACCGCCGTCCGCAACATTCGCCGCGATGGGAACGAGGCGATTAAGAAGGCGCTCAAGGACAAGAAGATCACCGAGGATGAAGAGAAGCGCGCGATGGAAGAGATTCAAAAGCTCACCGATGGCGAGATTAAGAAAATGGAAGACATGGGCAAAGCAAAGGAAAAGGAAATCCTCGAAATTCGATAAATCGCCCGTCCTCCATCCGTGCTAATCCTTCCGCGTGGCGCGGCCCGCGGCCTCTCGAATTTTGGCTTCAGGCTTGCATTTCGCGTGGCTTAGCAACTTCCATTCTGTGTGCCGATTACCTTGGTAATCTTATCAATCGCTTGAAACTTTTCCATCCTGTCAGTGTTTCTATCTCGGCAGAATAACAAGCTCACAGTTCCCCCACATCCCTGTGAGGCTATGAGGAGCAATCCATGAAGCGAGTTCTAGCGGGTACAGCTTTGCTTGCGCTCATCGCGCTGACCTTTACGGCTTGCGGTGGGGGAAGCAGTTCCACCGATAGCGGTAACGCGACGCAAGCTCACGTGTTCGTCACCGGTGAAGATGCGCCGCTATCCTCCGTGGTGGCATTCAACATCACCATCAACCAGATCACTCTCAACAGCGGCAGCAGCAGCACGAGCACCGGCAGCAGTGTGGTGGCGATGAACACGGCGACGACGGTTGATTTTGGACGCCTGGTCGGACTGCGTTCTCTGCTGGGCTTTAACGCTATCGCGCAGGGCACATACTCCAGCGCGACGGTCACGTTCGCCAGCAGTCCCGCACCTACCGTCGATTACATTAATCTCACCACGAACCCGCCTTCGCTGGGGACGGCGACCGGAGCGCTGAGCAATACGACGGTCACGGTTGCATTCCCAGCGGGATCGCCGCTGGTCGTAGGATCGAGTGGCCTAGCCGGTCTGCACCTCGACTTTGACCTGCGTGACTCGCTCGCGAGCAGCAACGGCCAGCTGGCCATCACCAACGGCCAGATCAAGATCAACCCCGTGCTCACCGTGCAGGCAGTTTCGGCCTCGAGCTCTCTCGGTGAGATCACGGAGTTCACCGGCAACGTTGTGTCCGTCGGTACGAGCTCATTCGTGATGCAGGGTCCCTACGGCTTCCAAGAGACGATTGACGTGAATCCGAACACCGCATACAACGGCAGTAACACGCTAAGCTCACTGGCCGCCAACGACATCGTCGACGTCGAAGGCACGGTCCAAGCCGATGGCAGCATTATGGCGAGCAGCGTGGAGCTGATCACGACGAACCAGGCGTTCATCAGCGGTCGAATTTTGGCCGTGAGCCCTGGGCCGGTAGTGACGATGTTCGTTGGCGAGGAACTGGGAGCTTCGGCTGCCATTCCGGTGGACACTGTCGTCCAGAATCTCAACCTCAAACAGGTGACGCAGTGGGATATCTGTTTCATGGACAACTTCTTCACCAGCGAGCTGTTTAACCCGTCGACTCTGGTCGTAGGCCAGCGCATCTTCGTGGGTGGCACGGTCCAGGGAAATACGTTCACCCCGGAGATGGTCTCCTTGCGGCGCCAGGGTGTAATGGGATCGCTGGTCCAGAAGACCGTCAACATCACATCCGGCAACATTGGCAGCTTCGAGATGCAGAATGATGCTCTCATGAGTTACGCGGCGAAAGGGCCATTCCCGATCGCTACCGACAACCAAACCCTTTTCCTCAACATCGACGGGCTGGCGGGGCTCCAGTCTGGCGGAGCGGCGAACCTGGGCGTAACCGGCCTGGTCTTCGACAACCCCCAGAACCTGGGTACACCGGTGGTTTGGTCCCATCGGGTTTGGGTGTTGCCGTAAGTTCCTCAGAATAGATCGCGGCGGGCGACCGGAAGATCGCCCGCTTTTTTTTGCTTTTCTGGTCTCAGGTCCCGCCGGATATGGCTCGGAACTGCGAGTTTCCGGGCTGCGGCTTCTTCCCTCCGGCAAACACCTGGCTGGCGGTGCGGCTGGGCAATCGACCCGTATAATCAGAGCTCAGATGAAGAAAGTCGTCCACGCCGCTTGCCCCCACGATTGCCCCGATGCCTGCGGAGTGCTGATTCGGGTCGAACAGGGACGCGCGGTCAAGATCCGGGGGGACCCTTCCCATCCCGTCACCCGGGGATTCCTCTGCGCCAAAGTCGCTAAGTACCTCGATCGGGTCTATTCTCCGGACCGTGTGCTCTATCCCATGCGGCGAATCGAAGCCAAGGGACCCCGGCCGCCAAAGGCGGAGAGCCGCTCCTCCGGCCGTGCTGACGCAGGGCCACCCCGTTGGTTCGAGCGCATCAGCTGGGATCAAGCTCTCGCCGAAATTGCCTCTCGGTTTCACGCGATCAGCGCCGAGTTTGGCAGTGAAGCGATTCTGCCTTACTCCTACGGCGGCACGTTAGGAGTGTTGAACAACGCTTCCATGGATCGCCGCTTTTTCCACCGTCTGGGAGCGTCGCAGCTCGAACGCACCATCTGTTCCGCTGCGGGAGAGGCGGGGTTGAAATCGGTTCTGGGCATCAAGCTGGGCACCGAACCGGAACAGTTTTCTGATTCCCGCTACATCCTGATTTGGGCAGCGAATATTCACGGCAACAACGTGCATTTGTGGCCATTCATCCAGCAGGCTCGCCGCAAGGGGGCAAAGCTGGTGGTGATCGATCCCTACCGTACTCGCACTGCGGCTTGCGCTGACTGGCACCTAGCCATTAATCCGGGCACCGACGTTGCCTTAGCGCTGGGCATGATGCATGTTCTCATCAACCAAAAGCTCTACGATGCCGACTACGTTCAGCGCTACACAACTGGATTCGAACAGCTCTGTCTTCGCGTCGCCGAGTATCCACCGGAACGGGTCTCGAGCTGGACCGGCATCTCGGCCGAGGACATCTCGAAACTAGCGCGCGAATATGCCACCCTCCGACCCGCGGTGATCCGCGTGAACGACGGTGTGCAGCGTTCGGAAAATGGCGGCATGGCCATGCGGGCCATCACCATGCTGCCTACGATCACGGGCTCGTGGAAGGAGGCGGGCGGCGGCCTGCAGTACGCCACCAGCGGGGCCTTTGGATTGAACCGCGAAGCCTTGGCGCGCTCCGATCTGATGCTCCGGGCGTTGGGCCGACCGGCTCGGGTCATCAACATGGTGGAATTAGGCAAGGCCCTCAACACGCTCGTGGATCCCCCGATCAAGGCGCTGTTTGTCTACAATTCGAATCCCGCGGCGGTCTGCCCCAACCACAATGCCGTGGTCCGGGGCCTGCTGCGGCCGGATTTGTTCACCGTCGTGCACGAGCAATTCTTCACCGATACCACCGATTACGCCGACATCGTTTTGCCCGCTACCACGTTCTTTGAACATAAGGACCTTCAGGGCGCCTACGGCCACTATTTTCTGCAAATGTCCGAGCAGGCGATCGAACCCCTGGGCGAGTGCCGTTCGAATGTGGAAGTGTTTCGCGCCCTGGCCAACAGTATGGGATTTGCCGAGGAGTGTTTCCGCGAGTCGGTGGACCAGATGATCGATACGGCTCTTCTCTCGAACAATCCCTGGCTCGCCGGGATCGACCGTCGGCGACTGGAAAGCGAAGGACACATCCGGCTGAATTTTGAGCAGCAGGGCCGGGGTTCGAGTTCCCGGGCAGCAATTTTTCTTCCATTTGCCAAGGGCAATTTCCCCACGCCCAGCGGCAAAGCCGAGCTGTATAGTGGGTCGCTCGAAGCCCAAGGACGAGATCCCGTCGTCCCATTCATGCCCCCTGTCGAGTCACGGCATGGCGAACACGGCCAGGCCTTTCCCCTCGAGCTCTTAGCCCGCAAGGCGGATAATTTTTTGAATTCCACTTTTTCCAATCTGCCGAGCGTGCGAGCCATGGAGGAACCGGATCGGGTCGAGATGAACCCGGCCGACGCCCTGCGCCGCGGCATCGCTGATGGCGACACCGTACGCGTCTTCAACCAGCGGGGAGAGCTGTTTCTTAACGCCCGAGTTACGACCAGCGTGCAGCCGGGCGTGGTGAGCGCTCTGCTTTTCTGGGCCAAGCTCAGCGCCGGAGGGAAAAATATCAACGTTCTGACCTCGGAAAAACTTACAGACTTGGGCAACTCCGCCACGTTTTATTCCGTCCTTGTTGAAGTGGAGCTTTATCGGCCAGCCTCCGCGGGCAACTGAGGTTGGATGCTTGGACGCTCCGAACGGCGCTACCGTATAATGGCCGTTTTCCATACTCCCAAAGGTTGAGGTAGAGGAGATTCTTCGTTCTTATCAGGATGGCCGTGCGTCCGGCGGGCGCAGGCGCACTCAGGTACGGCCCAGGCTCGCCTCCAAGCGCGGCCGATGTTCCTCATTCCTCAGTTCTTCTGCGGAGTTGAGCGGGCTGACCCTCGGCGTCACCGTCATGCTTCTGCTCTTCTCCTCGATCGCCACCGGGCAGCAGCAGGTGCTGATCACGGGAATCGACGTGCGGGGCAATCGCCGCATTCCGGCCGATACCATTAAAGCCCGAATCTTCACTCGTGCGGGCGACGTCTATGACCCGGCTGCCTTGGAACGCGACTTCAATGCCCTGTGGAACACGGGGTATTTCGAAGATATTCGCTTCGAAGCCGAGGAGAATCCCAAGGGCGTGGTTCTGCGTATCGTCGTCAAGGAACGACCTACGATTCGGGAGATTAACTACGAGGGGCTGAGCTCGGTCTCGAAAAGCGACGTTCTCGACCGCTTTAAGGAGCGCAAGGTCGGCCTCTCGGTCGAGAGCCAGTATGATCCGACCAAGGTGAAACGAGCCGAGGTTGTCATCAAGGAACTGCTCTCCGAACACGGCCGGCAGTTCTCGACCATTCGCACCGAGATACGCCCCATCCCTCCGGCGGCAGTGAGCATCACGTTCGTGATCAAAGAAGGACCGAAGGTCAAGGTCGGCAAGATCACCTTCACCGGAGTCACGCATGTTAAACCGCGGGTTTTACGCGATGCCATGAAGAATTTGCGGCCCATTGGAATTCCGCATTCGATCTTCCTCGAGAACCTGTTTGCCCGGACCTACGATGCCACCAAGCTGGACGAGGACACCGAGCGCGTTCGCCAGGAATTCCAGAATCGCGGCTATTTCAAGGTGGTGGTAGAGCAGGCGAAGACCAACATCCACGATACCGGCCACCAAGGCTTTCACATCCCTCTGCTGCAAAAGGGCCCGGGGAAGGCCGTGGACATCACCCTGCCCGTCCAAGAAGGCGATTTGTATCATCTGGGCGGCATTACCTTCAAAGGGAACAAGGCGATCCCCAACACCGCGGCGTTGCGGTCGCTCTTTCCCATCAAAGACGGCGATGTTTTCGATCGCAGTAAGATCGGCAAGGGTCTCGACGCCCTCGGAAAGGCCTACGGGCAATACGGGTATATCAACTTCACCTCCGTTCCGGAGACCCGCTTCGAGGAAGACAAGAAGTTGATTTATATCGACATCGACGTCGATGAAGGCAAGCAGTTCTATGTGCGCCGCATCGAATTTCAGGGCAATACGACTACCCGCGATAAAGTCATCCGCCGCGAAATCTTGCTGGAGGAGGGCCAGATCTACAACCAGCGCCTTTGGGAGGCCAGTCTTCAACGCCTGAATGCGCTGGGATTCTTTGATACCTTGAAGCCCGAAGACCCCAGCGTCACCGAGCGCCACCTCGATGAACAGAATGGCACCGTCGATCTCCTCCTCAAGGTCAGGGAGAAAGGAAAGAACAGCATCGGTTTGAGCGGCGGTGTCAGCGGACTGGCGGGAACTTTTATCGGCGTCAGCTATAGCACCAACAACTTTCTGGGCAAGGGCGAAACCTTGACCATTCAGGCCAACCTCGGCAACCTCGAGCGCAGCGTCATGTTCGGATTTACCGAGCCTTATTTGTTGGACCGGCCCTTGACCTGGGGTTTCACCATTTACGGAACCAGGTTCATTTACGATCAGGCGCGGGAAGCTGCCTTGTTCAGCGGGCAGCAAATCAATTTACCTTCGGCTCTGCAGCAGAATCTGCAGAACTACACGCAATCGAGCCGAGGCTTCACCACCAGTCTCTCCTATCCCATACGCCGCACCTACAAGCGTCTGGGCATCGCCTACCAGCTTGATGTTTCCGACATCGTGGCCCTGACCTCGGCATCGAAAACCCTGTTCGACACCCTGCAGTTCAGCGGGGTCACCGGTCCGAGCGCACTGAACGGCATCGTGACCAGCAAAATCACTCCCAGCTTCAGCAAGAATTCCCTGGATCGCCCTCTGTTTCCCCACAGCGGCAGCAACCTGTTCTTTGGAGCCGAGATTGCCGGCTTAGGAGGTACAGTCCGCACCTTTCGGCCGGTTGTCCAACTTACCCACTGGTTTCCCGTACAGCACCGGCGCAACACCGTCGGAATACATTTTGTCGGTTCTTTTCTCACCGGTTATGGCGGGCTGGTGCCTCCTCCCTTCCAGCGCTTTTATGATGGCGGAGAAAACGACCTGCGCGGATTCGATATCCGATCGATTTCTCCGGTTTCCTTTCTACCGACGGTGAACTCGACTCCTCTGCGCAACCCCGACGGCACGATCGTGCCGAAGAACCCCGCCAATCCTCTGCAAGGCAATTACACGATTCCGATTCCGGTCGACCAGATTGTCTTCCCTGGCGGCGATATGAGCCTCACGGGCAACGTGGAGTACCGCATCACCATCGCCGGGCCGGTCTCCCTGGCTCCGTTCATGGATATGGGCTTTGTGCCCATCCTGAGGCCGTCCCAGCTGAAGATTTCCGACACCCAACTGAATTTGCTGAATACCACGCAGTTTGGCTGTCCGGCGCTCGACATCGCTTTCGACTGTATTGGGGGAACGTACAAAACTTTTTCTCAATATCTGCAACCCTTCCCCGGCACCAACTGGACTCCCCGCATGTCCACTGGACTCGAGCTGCAGGTCTTCCTGCCGGTAATCAACGCTCCCTTCCGGATTTATTGGGCATACAATCCCCTGCGACTGGACACGGACGCCATCTCACCGGTCCCGATCACACGCAACATGTTCCCGGTCGGTGCGGCCGGTGACTACACCTACGAAGTGACCAAGAACGCTTTTAGCCCGACTTATCAGCTGCGGGAACCGCGAAAGACCTTCCGCTTCACCGTTGCCACCACGTTCTAGCTACCCCGGACCGGCTGCGAGCAGAATCGGAATGCGGTATCCGATTTCCTGCGTAGATTCAACCTGCCTCCGCCGCGGACGGTGGCACCCATCGAGTGTCGGAAGGGCTTCTGCGGTTTGACGCTCAGGCCGCAATCTTCCTATAATGCGGTTATCCATACCCTGACAATCATTAAGAGGTATGGCGCGGGCATTGCGTTTTACGACAGTGGCTCGAGGCACTGGGTGTTTGAGTGTGCCTCCGATCTGGTCGTGTAGACGATGGCCCGGCCCAGGATTATCTCCGTGATCCAATCAAGTTCTAGGAAGTATTTTTAAGGAGTCCAAAACCAACCCATGAACAACAAGTTTTTGCAATTCCTTCTGGCCGTCGTGTTTGCCTTCCCCACGGCTGCTCTGGCCCAAACGGCTAAGGCAGATCCTTTGCCCAGCGCGCCAAGTGCGACTAACGCCAACGCAGCGACCGAGGCCAATGCGGTCGGTGGAAACAAGCTTGCCACCATCAACGTCGAGCAGGCGATCTTCGCGTGCAACGAAGGGCAACGCGATTTCGAGGTCCTTAGCAAGAAGCTGGAGCCCAAGCAAACCGAGCTGAAGAACATGAATGACGAAGTCGAGAACCTGAAGAAGCAGCTCAACACCGACGGGGGAAAGCTCAGCGAAGACGCACGCAACAACCTGGTCAAGCAGATCGAGCAGAAGCAAAAAAACCTGGAGCGCGCTGTCCAGGATGCCCGCGACGATGCCCAGTCTCAGCAGAATGAGATCGCGCAACGCATCCTGCAGAAGATGGCTCCGACTATCGTGAAATACGCCGGCGACAAAGGCTTCGGTGTAATCGTGGACACTTCGAATCCCTGGCCGCAAGGACCTGTGCTTTGGGCTGCGCCTTCGGTCGACATAACCAAGGCGATTGTCGATGCCTATAACGTCCAATCCGGAGTGGCGGCGCCAGCCCGACCCGCCGCCCAAAAGCCAACCATCCCGGGAGCAAGTGGAACCGCCAAGCCTGCGGCACCCGCCACGCCAACGTCTCCCACGAAACCCAACTGATCGCGACGCTTTCTGTTGGCAAAAGGTTCCCAAGAGGCCGCAACCGCTGCGGCCTTTTTGCTTTGCGCCATCCGCTCCGAACCAACCCGTCGCGGTGTCTCTAGTCGAAGCAGGCAAGCGGGAGGACATCGTGTTGGCCGATGATCGAGACTCTCCCTGGGGCAATCGTTCCCGTCGACGCTGGACGAGCTTGGCCTCCTTTGTCGTCGAGATCGCAATTGTGGCCGGACTCCTGTTGCTGCCTCTCTTACAGCCTCAGGCACTGCCACGGCTGCGATCGATCGCATCCGTTCCCGTTCTCGCCGTCCCCTCCGGTCGACGATCGAGAGCACCCTCTGATCCGCAAGGCAGTTGCGGAAAGAACAGGGCCGGCAGCATCCTGCTGACTCCGCAGCATGTTCCCCGTGAGATCCCTCATCCCGATGAAGGCGAGGTGCCACCACCCCCGGACTTTTTGGGCAGCCATGCCATCGAAGCTGGGAGGGGATCGGAGAACTTCGGCAATTCCCTGTGGAGAGGCTCGGGCACGGGTCCGGGGCCGTACCTTGCTCCTCCTAACCCGGCTCCCTCGAACCACCCGCCGCGGATCTCTCACAGTATGGAGGGGAGTCTCATTCACCGGGTACAGCCGGAATACCCTGCGCTCGCCAAGCAGGCTCGGATTCAAGGAACGGTCCTATTGCGCGCGGTTATTGATCGCGAGGGCAAGATCGAAAATCTCCAGCTTGTGAGCGGCCACCCCATGCTGGCCGCAGCGGCCATGAAAGCCGTCCAACAATGGCGCTATCGCCCCTACTACCTGAATGAGCAACCGGTCGAGGTGGAAACCTTAATTACGGTTCACTTCACCCTTTCCGGTGGATAGAGTCGGCGGCGGACCCGAGGGGCTCGCGGGCTGCAGTTTCCCGGATGGTACGCAGGTAACCTGAGTCCACGATCAGCGCTCGCTATAATCGCCACAGTGGCTACCATCGAAGTTCCGAAGCGCGTGGCGACTCGGCCCACCTGGGCGGAAGTGTCCCTGGCAGCCTTGCGACAGAACTTTCGCTTGCTCGAGCGGCATGTCGGCCGTGGCGTAACCATCTGCGCCATCGTGAAAGCCGACGCCTACGGACACGGTGCGGTCGAGTGTTCGCGTGCTCTTGAAGAGGAAGGCGCTCGTTGGTTCGGCGTTACCTCGCTCGATGAGGCCATTCCCCTGCGCGAAGCCGGTATCAAGGGGAATATTCTGCTTCTGACTGGGTTCTGGCGCGGTGAAGAGGAAGAGATTGTCCGTCTGAAACTCACACCTACGGTTTGGGAAGCAGAGCAAATCGAATTGCTCGACAAGGCCGCAGGCGAGCTGGGGGTCCGGCATCCTGTTCATTTGAAGGTGGATACCGGGATGGGACGTCTCGGAGTCACGCCGCAACAGTTGCCGAGGATTGGTGCGGCGCTACGCTCTTCGCCCCGCCTGGTGGTAGAAGGTCTTTCCACGCATTTTGCTTCCTCGGAGGTTCTGGATGCTCCTTCAGTGCCGGACCAGATCAGTTGTTTTCGGGACGTATGGTGTTCCCTGAAACAGGAAGGATTCGATCCTCCAATCCTGCACATGGCCAACACAGGCGCCCTTATTTCCCGCCGCGAGTCGTGGAATACGATGGTGCGGCCGGGAATCGCGCTCTATGGCTATTACCTCCCCTTCGAGCGCGCCGGACGCGAAGTTAGCGGAAGCGGGCTGCGGCTGCCGGTTCAACCGGCCTTATCCTGGAAAACTCGCATCCTTTCTCTGCGTGAAGTGCCTCGAAATCAGGCCTTGGGTTATGGCGGCACCTACGTCACCAAGGCTCCCTCCCGAATCGCGGTGCTGCCCGTCGGATACGCCGATGGACTCGATCGCGCTCTCTCATCCCGCGGTCGCGTGATCGTTCGTGAGCACTACGCGCCGATCGTAGGTCGCATCTCCATGGACCTCACGCTGGTGGACGTCACCGGGCTTCCGGGAATCGCCGTCGGGGATGAAGCCACCTTGCTCGGCGCTTCCGACGGACTCAGCGTGGATGCCCACGAACATGCCGTGCTGGCGAACACCGTAGTTTATGAAATTCTGTGCGGAATCTCGAAACGCGTACCCAGAAGGTACGTCGGGTAAGCACGCCGTGGACTTCGGGTCCCCGCGGTTCGCGCTCAATGTCTGTTCTTTACCGTTCCCTGCGCCGCACGACCGCCTGGACGCCCGTGCTATTCGTTTTCGTTGGGTCTCGTGTATGGTTAGGGATGTTTATGGCTTCCCGTTACGCGCAATGGATGTACAGTTGGGAGACACGGCTCACCTCCGTGGACAGCAATCGCGTCATCCGTCCGCTCGAGTGGGGAGTGGAATGGGCGCGCGACTGGCCTTGCCGCAACGGGTTCGCTCCGGGATATCTGCCTACCGACTGCGAAAGCTTCCTGCGCGACTACAATCGTCGCATTGTTTCCGATAGTGATGAGTTCTATGCTTACCGCAGGCCTACCGACTTCCGCCTGGAACGCCGCGAAATTCAAGTCTTCAGCACCCGCGCCGTTCCGGATCCCCGGTTAGAAAAGAAAGTTCGCGGCAGCTACGGCGATTTCCTGCGGTTCACCTCGCCCGTTCGCACGCCATTTGCGGAAAACAATCTGGTCAGCGCCCGTTGGTTTCCCGCCCGCGGCAAACGCGCGCTCGTGCTTTTGCCGCACTGGAATTCTGACGCGCTGGCCTATACCAGTCTGTGCCGAGTCCTGAATCTGCTCGGCATCTCGGTATTGCGCCTCAGCCTGCCCTATCACGAGATCCGCATGCCGGCCGAGACCCCACGCGCCGACTACGCCGTCTCCGCCAATATCAGCCGTACTCTCGACGCCTGCCGCCAGGGGGTGCTCGATGTCCGCTGCTGCCTGGATTGGCTCGAATCCGAGGGGTATCGCAGCCTGGGAATTGTGGGCACCAGCCTGGGCTCCTGTTACGCTTTCCTCGCCGCTGCCCATGACCCTCGCGTCCGGGTGATCGCCTTCAATCACATCTCCACCTACTTCGCGGACGTGGTCTGGTACGGGCAGTCCACCCGCCACATCCGTCAAGGATTGGAACCGCAAATCGACCTGGAACGCCTGCGTGCTCTCTGGAGCGCTATCAGTCCGATGTCGTACTTCGAGCAATTTGCGCGCTGGCCGCGACGGTCTCTCCTCATCTACGCCAAATACGACATGACTTTCCTGCCGGAATTATCCCGTGCCGTGGTCGAGGAGTTTGTCCGCTACCGCCTCCACCACCAGGCGGTGGCCTTGCCTTGTGGTCATTACACCACCGGCGAGACACCCTTTAAGTACATCGATGGCTGGAAGATCGCGACCTTCCTGCGCACCGCTTTTGAAAGCTAGGCTCGGCGCTTTTTCCTGGCTCTCGCGAGCCCGCTCCCGCTCGCCTCTCTGGATCTTCCGCGGGGGAGGGCCCTAGGAAGGGGAAATGCCCAGTGTCAAACGGCTGCATGCTTGTTTAGAATTGAATTTCGCAGCAAGCGGTTATGATGGCGAACCGTCCATGGGAACCCGTGATCGAACTGGAGAAAGACCATTTCCTGCTCAGCACCGATCCCGAGCGCCTCGACTTGGCGGTCATTCACGGTTTCTTGGGGGAATCGTACTGGGCCAAAGGCATTCCCCGGGAAATGGTCGCTCGTTCCATCGCGAACTCGTTGTGCTTTGGGGTTTATTCGGATGGCCGGCAGGTCGCGTTTGCGCGGGTGATTTCTGACTTCGCCACGTATGCTTACGTTGCCGACGTCTTCGTGCTCATGCCGTTTCGTGGCCGGGGCCTGGGAAAATGGATGATGGAATCGATCCTCCAGCATCCCCGTCTCCAGCAGCTTCGTCGCTGGAGCCTGGTGACAGAGGACGCTCATGGGCTGTACGCACAATTCGGTTTCACACCGCCGAAGCGGCCGGAAGCATACATGGAGCGTTACGACGAAGATCTTTATCAGCGCGGCGAGACCTGACCATGGGGTTGGCGTGCTGGACCGGCCCGAGCTCAAAGAATCAGTTGCCGGGCAAGTCTCTGGGAGGTAAGGATGAAAGCTCAAAACCGCATGTCACTTCCGCTCGACGACATCGACCCTGAAGTAGCCACCGCGATTGCGAACGAGAGCGTGCGCCAGCACGAGGGTCTGGAACTGATCGCCTCAGAAAACTTCGTCAGCGAAGCCGTGCTCGAGGCTATGGGATCGGTATTCACCAACAAGTATGCGGAGGGCTATCCCGGCAAAAGGTACTACGGGGGCTGCGAGTTCGCCGACGTGGCGGAGAATCTGGCGCGCGAACGCGCCAAGAAGCTGTTCGGAGCCGAGCATGCCAACGTGCAGCCGCATGCGGGTTCCACGGCCAATATGGCAGCCTATGCCGCGGTCCTGCAGCCGGGTGATACCATCCTGGGTCTCAACCTCGCTCACGGCGGACACCTCACCCACGGTCATCATCTGAATTTCTCCGGCAAGACGTATCGAGTCGTTCCCTACGGTGTGACGAAGGAGACCGAAACCATCGATTATGACGATCTCGAAAAGCTCGCCGAGAAGGAAAAGCCCAAACTCATTATCGGAGGCGGGAGTGCCTATCCGCGAATTATCGATTTTCGACGCATGCGGCAGATCGCCGACAAAGTGGGCGCCCTGTACCTGGTCGACATGGCACACTTCGCGGGGCTGGTTGCCGGTGGTGTTCATCCCTCGCCCGTGCCCCATGCGCAAATCGTAACCTCCACCACACACAAGACTCTGCGTGGCCCACGGGCGGGGATGATTCTCTCGAAACTCGAGCACGCCGCCGCCATCGACAAGATGGTGTTCCCTGGTCTGCAGGGAGGACCTCTGGTCCACATCATCGCGGCGAAGGCCGTCTGCTTCCTCGAGGCCATGGAGCCCAGTTTCCAGGACTATGCGCGGCAAATCGTCGGCAACGCCAAAGAGCTGGCCGGGACTCTGGCCGCCGAGGGTTTCCGCGTGATCTCTGGAGGTACCGACACGCATCTCATGCTGATCGATGTCTTTTCCCAGGGCATGCTGGGCAGCGAGGCCGAACGGGCGCTCGAACTGGCGGGAGTCACGGTCAATAAGAACGCCATTCCTTTCGACACGAATCCACCCTTGAAGCCGAGCGGGATCCGCATTGGCACCCCTGCCCTAACCACACGCGGGATGAAAGAGAACGAGATGAAGCAGATTGGACTCTGGATCTCCGAAGCTCTGCGTCATCGAAGTGACAATGCTATCCTGGCCAAGATTCGCAAACAGGTCCTGGCCCTGGCTGAGGCTTTTCCGCTCTACCCGGAGCGGAGGGCCAAGGCACAGGCAGATGTCCGGGTCTAGCCTCAAGAGCAGGTACGGACGCTGCCTTTCGCTCCTTGGGCTCTGCCCCGGTGGACTTCATCGGATTCCGTGAAAGTCGCGATAGACATTCGTCGAATCACAGAGTTTGGCGTGGGCACCTACACGCGCAACGTAGTACGTGCGCTCGCCAGGATTGACCGCGACAACCAGTACCTCCTGCTCGGTTCACCCCAGGAAGCAGCCGAGATTGGTGCCCTGCCCGCAAACTTCACCTGTGTTCCTCTGGTCGAGCCGAATAGCACACCCAAGGGCTACTTGGATTGTCGCGCTACCATCAAGCGATTACGTTGCGATATTGCACACATCCCTCACCTTTTCTCCATACCGCGCAACCTGCCCTGTCCTTACGTGATGACGGTGCACGACGTGCTCGAACACATGTATCGAGCGGGGGAGGGATCGAGTTTGAGGCGTTCGTTGCACTTTCATTTCACCCGCCATGTCCTCAAAGGGGCAAAACGCATACTGGCCGTTTCCAAGTTCACCAAGAGCGAGATCGAAAAATTGTTTGCCATCCCCAGCCAGCGCATCGAAGTGATCTACAACGCCATCGATGAGCGATTCCTCCGCGGGCACGCCACTGAGGCCGATCGCCAAATCCTGGCCGAACGTTACTTGGTCACCTATCCCTTCGTGCTTTACGCCGGCCGCATCAGTCCGCACAAGAACTTGGTGCGAATCATCGAAGCCTTCTCCGCGCTCAAGGTGCAGCTTGAAAAGCAGTCCCAGTATGCCGACCTGAAACTGATCATCATCGGCGACGAACTGTCGAAGCATCCGGACCTTCGCCGCACGGTAATCCGCAGTGGCGTGCAGAACGATGTCCGCTTTATGGGATTCATCCCCATTGAGATGCTTCGACTGTTCTACGACGCAGCGAAAGTCTTCGTGTTCCCCTCCCTCTATGAAGGCTTCGGACTGCCACCGCTCGAAGCCATGGCTCATGGCACCCCGGTTGTCACCTCGAATATCTCGTCCCTCCCGGAAGTAGTCGGCAATGCGGCCGTGTTGGTGAACCCGGAAAATGTCTTTGAGATTATGCGGGCGCTGCAGCGCGTCCTGCTCGATCAGTCGGTGCGGGACAAGATTCGCCAGCGCGGATACGAGCAGGCTAAGAAGTTTTCCTGGGATGCTTCGGCGCAACGAATCCTTGCAGTGTATAAAGAGGTCGCAACCGGGGCGCGGACCCGAGCCGGAATTCACAGCGTTGCGTAAAATCAGGAAAGGCCACTCCCGCCGAGCACGGCGGTTGTTCTGACCGTCGAGGCGCGGTAGCGATTCCTTGCGGCTCCGCCCCTTCAGGCGTTCTTCAGCAGCGGAATCCCCGGTGAAGCCAAACCCAGGCGGCGAAGCTTGTCTGCCAAGCGCTTGCGGTCGGGTTCGGATGAGGCGGCGGCATAGCGCTTGCGCAGCTGGTCAGCTTTTTCCTTGCGGGTACGACGACGCCGGATCTCCGGTCGTCGGCTGGGTGCGGACATCGGGATTCCTCCTCTTCTGTTGGTTGAACTTGTGGAAGCCTGGCCCCTTCCGCTCGCATTGCTCACGGCCGGATGGGAGGGATTATAGCGGTGCGAAGAGGTAACACGCAAAGACTCCGATGA
>DASPVG010000151.1:0-7676 GCA_035622455.1 Terriglobales bacterium | reverse complement strand
ATTCCTGCTGGTATGCATTGGTGTGCAGATCCTATGGAACGGCGCCAGCCAGTTGCTTGGTTCTTTGCCGTTATTTCGCTCGTGATCGCAACCTCCGTCAGGTGCATCCAAGCAAACTGAAGCCTCGAGCTAAATCAAGCTTCACCCCGGTTTTGAACTCGCTTGGCACCTTGATTGCACCGAGGCTCGCCAGGCAGGCAAAATCCGGCACGCACCGACCGTTGGTTATCGAAGTGCCCGGGAGCCTTTCGCCAAGTTTTCTCCTGTCGCAGCATTTACGGATGGAGTAGGGAGATTTCGGGCTCGAAGTTTTTCCCGACGGGCGGGGTATACTTGGCTCTGGGCATTCACTCGAAAAGGCCGTCTTAAGGACTGAATGGCCCGCGTTCCCTACCACCTCGTCACCATGCGCACGGCGTCGCTCCGAGCTGCCACCTCGGAGTGGGGAGTCTGAAGAACAATTAAGGAGTGGCGTATGAGCGAAGCTCTCCCTGTCGTTTACCTGGCCCGACACGGCGAAACAGCTTGGACCATTACCGGTCAGCACACCGGGCTTACCGATCTGCCGCTCACCGAGCGCGGGGAGCAGAATGCACGCCGGCTTGCCGGGCGGCTGAGTGGCATCCCATTCGCAAAGGTATTCACCAGTCCTTTGCGCCGCGCCATCGAGACGTGCAAGCTGGCAGGGTTTGGATCCGTCGCTGAGACCGACCGTGACCTGGTCGAATGGGATTATGGCGAGTATGAAGGACGCCGTACGGTTGATATCCTGCGCGAGCGCCCGGACTGGCAGTTGTTCCGCGACGGCTGTCCGGGCGGGGAATCGCCGCAGCAAATCGCCGCCAGGGCCGATCGCGTAGTGAGGCGTGTGCGCGCGGTCGCAGGGAATGTTTTGCTTTTCTCGAGCGGCCATTTTCTTCGAGTGTTGGCCACACGCTGGATTGGACTCGAACCGATCAACGGCAGATCCTTCATGCTGAAGACAGCGAGCCTGAGCGAACTGAGCTACGAAAACAGTCTCTCGCAGCCGGCAATTCTGCTATGGGACGACACCCAACACGTGCTCGCGAACGGGCAGAAAGACAGGCCGGATCCTGCGAGTGCCAGCCGTTTACAACCCACGAGGTGACAGGATGAAAGCCACAAAGCTGCTTCACGACGAGGGCCAAAGTCTCTGGCTCGACAACATCACCCGCGAGCTGGTGATGAGCGGTACCCTCCAACAATATATTGACGAGCTGTCCGTCACTGGACTTACCTCGAATCCGACGATCTTCGATCATGCGATCAAGAACAGCACGACCTATGATTCGGCAATCGCCGAGAAGTCAAAGAAAGGCAAGTTGGGCGAAGCACTCTTCTTCGAGTTGGCGCTGGAGGATCTCACCCGGGCCGCAGACTTGTTTCGACCCACTCACGAAAGCACGAATGGAGTTGACGGGTGGGTCTCGCTCGAAGTATCTCCCCTTCTCGCCTACGACACGAGCAGTACGCTGGCCGCCGCCAGGGACTTGTTTGCCCGGGCAAATCGCCCCAACCTGCTCATCAAGATTCCAGGTACCAAGCAAGGCCTTCCCGCCATCGAGGAGGCAATCTTTGCTGGTGTTCCAATCAATGTCACTCTTTTGTTCTCTCGCGAGCAGTACGTGGCGGCGGCTGAGGCGTTCTTGCGTGGCATCGAGCGTCGCATCAATGCTGGCCTCAACCCTTATGTCGGCTCGGTGGCATCGGTCTTCGTCAGCCGCTGGGATGTCGCGGTCGCCGACAAGGTACCGGAGAAACTACGCAACCAACTTGGCATCGCTATCGCCAAGCGCACCTATAAAGCGGCCAGCGCTCTCCTCAGTTCGCCACGTTGGCAGCGCATGTACAACCTCGGTGGCCGTCCGCAACGTCTGTTGTGGGCGAGCACGGGAACCAAGGATCCCAAGGCCTCCGACATTCTCTATGTCAAGGCCCTAGCTGCACCTTTCACTGTGAATACGATACCGGAGGGCACGCTGAAGGCCCTGGCTACTCACACGGAATTGGGCGAGTTGCTGCCGGTGGACGGCGGGAACAGCGAAGAAGTGCTGGGTCAGTTCGCCCAAGCCGGCATCGACATCGATGCTTTGGCCGCGGAGCTTCAGGAGGAAGGAGCCGCGGCCTTTGTCAAGTCGTGGAATGACCTGCTCGCCGTGATCTCTTCTAAGACTGCCTCGCTTAGCAAAAGCGGCACGCTGAAAGCCGTCAGTTGAGAGCAAGGCAAACCGCAAGCACCTGGAGATGAAAGGAGTATGAACATGGCTGTACCCGTTCAACCACTGGCAAGACGGGCAGCGACCAGACGCTCGGCATGGAGCGCACTGGCGTCGCACTACAAGACAGTTTCCAAACTACATCTGCGTCAGCTCTTTGCCGACGACCCCAAGCGCGGCCAGCGTATGGCGGTCGAGGCCATTGGCCTGTACCTCGATTACTCCAAGAATCGGATTACCGATGAAACCCTGCGGCTCCTTCTTCAACTCCCCGAAGCATCGAACCTGCGAGCGCGAATCGACGCCATGTTCAACGGAGAGAAGATCAACATCACTGAGAAGCGGGCGGTACTGCATGTGGCCCTGCGCGCACCGAAAGGAACTTCGATTTTCGTCGATGGCAAGAACGTGGTGCCGGAAGTTCATGCCGTGCTCGACAAAATGACGGATTTCTCAGAAAGGGTGCGGAACGGCTCGTGGAAGGGTCATACTGGAAAACGCATTTATAACGTTGTGAACATCGGGATTGGCGGCTCCGATCTGGGGCCGGTGATGGCCTATGAAGCCCTCAAACACTACAGTGACCGCAGCATGCGATTTCGGTTTGTTTCGAACGTCGATGGCACCGACTTCGCGGAAGCGGTTCGGGATCTTGACCCGGCAGAAACCCTGTTTATCGTCTCTTCCAAGACTTTTACCACGCTTGAAACCATGACCAATGCCCGAACTGCTCGTGCCTGGGCAGTCGCCGGACTGGGAGGCGATGAGGCATCGGTCGCAAAGCATTTTGTCGCGGTTTCGACCAATGCCGCGGAGGTGGCGAAGTTCGGTATCGACACGGTGAACATGTTCGAGTTCTGGGATTGGGTGGGTGGTCGCTATTCCATGGATTCCGCAATCGGACTGTCGACCATGGTGGCCATCGGTTCGGACAACTTTCACGCCATGCTGGATGGCTTCCACCAGATGGACGAACATTTCCGCACCACCCCCTTCGCGGTCAACCTGCCGGTGCTGATGGGCCTCCTCGGCGTTTGGTATAACGACTTCTTCGGCGCACAGACGGTGGCGGTTTTGCCGTATGAACAATATCTGAAGCGTTTCCCGGCATACCTGCAGCAGTTGACCATGGAGAGCAACGGGAAGCACGTCACGCTGGCTGGAAAGCCAGTCGCCCGCGACACGGGGCCGATCTACTGGGGCGAACCGGGAACGAACGGGCAACACTCGTTCTATCAGTTGATCCATCAAGGGACCCGGCTCATCCCTTGCGACTTTATTGCCTTCGCCAAGCCGCTGAATCCTCTGGGCCGGCATCACGACATGCTGCTAGCGAATGTTTTTGCTCAGACCGAGGCGCTTGCGTTCGGTAAAACGCCTGCGGAAGTGAAGGCTGAGGGCACGCCAGACTGGCTTGTGCCGCACCGGGTGTTCGAAGGCAACCGGCCATCGAACACGATTCTGGCCGAGCAGCTTACTCCAGCAACACTGGGCAAGCTGGTCGCACTCTACGAACACTCCGTGTTTACCCAGGGGGTCCTCTGGAACATTGATTCGTTCGACCAGTGGGGAGTCGAACTCGGCAAGGTTCTGGCCCAGCGCATCATTCCGGAACTTGAGACCGATCCTCAACCCGTGCTCAACCACGACAGTTCGACGAACAGTTTGATTCGACGTTATCGTCAGCTTAGGGGGTCACCATCCGGGTCTTCGTGAGGCTGTGTGCCTTGCTCAAGATCGCAGCCGATTCAGATTCGAACTGTCGTCGATGACCCGCGAGGGCAAAGGCCTTCGAGATTTCTCGTCCTTTGCCGGCACCCTCGACATTCTGGAAAACGCGCGTAGTAAGAACACGCTCCAGGGCACGGAAAGAAGGAAGCTCAGCAGATGCGAAACGGTACCAGCGTAAGAATCGCTCCCTCGATCCTGAACGCCGACGCGAATCCGGACTTTTTCCTAGAGGAGTTCGTCGCCGCCGGCTCCGACTCATTTCTGCTCCACTGGAAAGGTGACAGCAACCTCCACCGTACGGTCGAGCCCATCCGGGCGCTGGGCAAGCGCGCCGGAGTCGCCATTAATCCGGCCACCCCCGCGTCGGTGCTCGAGGAGATTCTGCCGGATGTCAACCAGGCACTGGTCATGACCGTCGATCCCGGTTTTGGACATCAGCCGTTCCTTCATTCCACATTGCCCAAGATCCGGCGTGTCTTTCCAATGCTTGAGCGCATCCAACCCGAATGGGAGTTGGGAGTGGACGAAGGTATGGATGAAGTCACCGCTCCGCTGGTCGTTGCAGCAGGAGCCAACGTGCTGGCGGCCGGTTCGTCGATCTTTGCCTCCGACGCTGGGGTGGGTGCCGCCATGGAAACCTTGCGTGCCGCGGTCACCCCACCAAGCACCGTGCACTAAGCAGGTCTGCGATCGTTTTCAAGAGAGGAGAACGCATGCAACTTGGAATGGTAGGACTGGGAAGAATGGGCGCCAACATGACACGACGGCTGATCAAGAAGGGGCACGAGTGTGTTGTGTTCGACGTGTCGCAGAAAACGGTGAGTGAATTGGTCAACGACAACGCGGTCGGGGCCGCTTCTCTTCCCGACCTCGCGAAAAAACTCGCCAAACCGCGGGCGGTCTGGCTGATGGTACCCGCCGGAGTGGTCGATACTACGATCGCTGACGTGCTGCCTCATCTCGAGGCAGGCGACATTCTCATCGACGGTGGGAATTCTTACTATGTTGACGACATTCGTCGGGCACGGGAGCTCGCGCCAAAGGGGATCCACTATGTGGACGTGGGCACGAGCGGGGGAGTGTGGGGCCTCGAACGCGGTTACTGCATGATGGTTGGCGGGGAAAAGAACGTGGTCCAGCATCTGGATCCAATCTTTTCGGCGCTCGCGCCCGGGGTGGGAGACATACCGCGTACGCCCGGTCGCGAGAAGCTCGGAGGTACCGCCGAACAAGGCTATCTGCACTGCGGCCCAAATGGCGCCGGCCACTTCGTAAAAATGGTCCACAACGGAATCGAGTACGGGATTATGGCAGCCTACGCCGAAGGCCTGGCGGTGCTACGCTCCGCTAACGTCGGCAAGCAGCAGGGTAAGATCGATGCCGAAACCACGCCTTTGCGTGACCCCGAGCACTATCAGTACGACCTTGATCTTCGAGACGTCACCGAAGTATGGCGACGCGGGAGCGTGATCACATCCTGGCTGCTGGACCTTACGGCGGCCGCTTTGCTCCAGGATCCGAGCCTTTCGAAATTTGCCGGCCGAGTATCGGATTCCGGAGAGGGGCGATGGACGATTAAAGCCGCAATTGACGAAGCCGTGCCTGTACCTGTTCTCACTACCTCCCTGTACGAGCGCTTCAGTTCACGGGGCGAGGCCGAGTTTGCCAACAAGGTCCTGTCGGCCATGCGCTATGGATTCGGCGGACACTTGGAGAAGCCCGCCGGAAAGTCGGAGGCTGCTTGAAGGAGAGATTCCGATGCTCAAAGTTCAGTCGGACGCACTCGTTTTTTTCGGTGCCACAGGCGATCTAGCCTACAAGAAAATCTACCCTGCGCTGCAAGCGATGGTGAGGCGAGGAAACCTTACGGTTCCCGTCATCGGTGTCGCCAAGGCCGGTTGGAATCTCGACCAGCTTCGGGCGCGAGCACACGACAGCCTCGAGAAGCACGGTGGAGTCGACCGTGCAGCTTTTGAGAAGTTGACTCGCTTGCTGCGCTACGTTGACGGAGACTACCAAGACCCGGCAACCTTCGCGGCCGTTCGCAAAGAGCTCCAGGCCTCCCACCATCCAGCGCATTACCTGGCCATCCCGCCGGTTTTATTCGAGACCGTTGTCGAACAGCTGGCGCAATCGAGTTGCGCTAGCGGTGCGCGGGTCATCGTCGAAAAGCCCTTCGGGCACGATCTGGCCACTGCCCGGGAACTGAACAAGGTTCTGCGTACGGTCTTCGAGGAAACCGACATCTTCCGTATTGACCACTACCTTGGCAAGCGGCCGGTGAACAATATGGTGGTCTTTCGCTTCGCCAACAGCTTTGAGGAAGCCTTCTGGAACCGCAACCACATCGAGAGCGTGCAGATCACCATGGCAGAAAACTTCGGCGTGGAGGATCGAGGAGCCTTCTACGATCAGACCGGCACTATCCGCGATGTGGTCCAGAACCACATCTTCCAAGTGTTGTCGAACCTAGCCATGGAACCACCGGTCCGGCCCGACTGGGAGTCCATACGCGATGAGAAAGTGAAAGTGCTGAAAGCCATTCCGTCCATCGAGGCGCAGGACCTGGTGCGCGGCCAATACCGGGGCTATCGGAATGACAACGGCGTAGCCAAGGACTCCCAGACCGAAACCTTCGCCGCTCTGAAATTGGAGATCAATTCCTGGCGCTGGAAGGGAGTTCCCTTCTACATCCGAGCCGGCAAGTGTTTGCCGGTAACCTGCATGGAAATCATGGGCAAGTTTTACAAGCCGCCGACGGTGATTCCCGACAGCGTCTTGACGGAAAACCATCTTCGGCTTCGCCTAAGTCCTGACATCACGATTGCGATGGGGATGATGTCTCTGGCCCCGGGCGAAGGATTCTCGCTGCAAGCCAGTGAGATGGTAGCCAGCCGGTTTCCGTGCCCCGATGAAATGGACGCCTACGAGCGGCTGTTAGAAGCTGCCATGGAAGGAGATGCGGGTCTGTTCGCGCGCCAGGACTACGTGGAAGAAGCATGGCGCATCGTGGATCCTGTGCTGAAGCAGAACACGCCCATCTATTCGTACGCCCCTAATACCTGGGGCCCCGAGGAGGTGAAGCGGGTGACCCCGCCTGGAGGCTGGAGCAATCCGACCGTGGGTCCGGAAGGATTGCCTGTCGTAAAGGAGGCGGCATGAGAAGTACTCGAACTGCCGTCGGCTTTGCGCGATGGAATGCCTCGTGCAGTGGTCAGGAAGGAATAGGATGAAAATTCAAGTGTTTGCCGACGCCGAATTGGTGGCTCGGAAAGCCGCCGCACTCGTCGCCGCCGAAGCCAGAGCGGCGGTCTCAGCCCGCGGGCTCTTTGTCATGGCCGTCAGCGGCGGCCACACCCCTTGGCTTATGCTTCGCGCTCTGGCCCAGGAAGAAGTCCCGTGGAAGGCTGTGCATGTGGTCCAGGTGGACGAAAGAGTCGCTCCGGCCGGAGACCCAGACAGAAATTTGACCCACTTGAGGGAAAGCCTGCTGGAGCATGCCCCTTTGCGACCCGAGCAGATCCATCCGATGCCGGTGGAATCGCCCGACTTGGAAACCGCACCCGCGCGATACGCGCTGGCTCTTCAGGCGATTGCGGGTGCGCCACCTGTGCTGGATCTGGTTCATTTAGGACTCGGTCCCGATGGCCATACCGCTTCGCTAGTACCGGGAGACCCGGTCCTCGATGTCAAGGATCGAGACGTTGC
>DASPVG010000150.1:0-3521 GCA_035622455.1 Terriglobales bacterium | reverse complement strand
ACGAATGCTTGTATAATGCCAGCCGGTTCAGCGCCTTCCGCGGGAGCGAAAAACCCGACGGCCACAGAAGCCGCAACTAGGGTTCGAGGTGGACCCAGGAGGAGGTGGGATTGACCCGAGCTCGCCTTGTGTATGCACTTTCCCTTGGGTTACTCACCTCATCCAGCGTTTCGCAATCGCAGCCCACGGCCGAGGAACGCACCTCCAGGTATTTCGACTCCGTACGCAAGCAGCCCGGCCTGTTGCTGGCATTCGTTCGCCAGATGCCCAAGGGAGCCGATCTGCACAACCACCTGGCGGGGAGTATCTACGCCGAGAGTTGGATTGACTTCGCAGCCCGGGATGGCCTTTGTGTTGACCGCACCACTTCGATCCTCGTTGCCCCTCCATGCGACACGTCCTGCGATCGACTTACGGGTAAAGCAGCGGTGGGCTGCGCCTATGGGGATCCGGTGCTTTATAACTCGCTGGTGGACGCCTGGTCGATGCGCAACTGGAATCCCAGCAAGGGGTCCGGGCACGACCACTTCTTCGCCACCTTTGACAAGTTCTCTCTCGCCTCCCTGACTCATCGTCCAGATGAGATTGTGGAAGCCGCCACTCGGGCTGCATATGACCACGTTCAATTGCTTGAGTTGATGAACACTGCTGACGGACTCGAAGCCGCCGAGCTCGGGACCAAGATCGGCTGGAATGAGCATCTGCCCGAGCTCCGCGAAAAGCTGCTGCTTGGCGGCCTGAGAGACATTGCTCGTTCTACCAGCAGAAGGCTGGATGAAGACGAGAGCAAAATGCGTTCGCGGCTGAACTGCGGCACGGGTGAGCCGAGGCCGGGCTGTGCGGTCACGGTTCGTTACCTATATCAGGTGTTGCGCGGGCTGGCTCCTGAAGCGGTGTTCGCTCAGACTGTCCTCGGGTTCGAACTGGCGTCCTCGGATCCGCGCTTTTTGGGGCTGAATCTCGTCATGCCGGAGGACTGGTATGTTCCCATGCGTGATTTCGAGTTGCACATGAAAATGTTGGACTACCTGCACGGCGTCTATCCCAAGGTACACATCAGCCTGCATGCCGGCGAATTGGCCTTTGGCCTGGTGCCGCCCGACGGGGTAGGGTTCCACATCCGTGATTCGATTGAGCGCGGGCACGCGGAGCGGATTGGCCAGGGCGTGGACATTATGAACGAGCGTGATCCCGTGGCTTTGCTCGACCGCATGGCCCAGCAGGGTGTGCTGGTAGAGATCTGTCTCACCTCGAATGACCTGATTCTCGGCATGCGTGGCAATGACCACCCATTGCCGATTTACCTGAAATACGGGGTGCCGGTTTCCCTGGCTACGGATGACGAAGGCGTTTTACGCTCCGATCTGACTCACGAATTCCTGCGAGCGGCGGAAACCTACGACTTTCTCTCCTATCGAGATCTGAAGCGCACGGTGCGACTTTCGCTCGAGCACAGCTTCTTGCCCGGAGCGAGCCTGTGGTCGGATGCGAAGACATTCCGTCGCGGGAGCGAATGCACGGGTATGCCGGACGAACGACGCACCGTGGCTTGCCAGAAGTTTCTTGCGGCAAACGAACGCGCCCGACTCGAGTGGAAGCTCGAAGGAGAGCTGGCCGACTTTGAAAAGAACTATTAATCTTTTGTGATTCCGAGCCGTTCCCAGCCGATCCGCGGGAGATTCCAAACCATGACCGAGACTTTCAAGCTTGCTGACTCCGCTGCAACCTTTCTCTTATCCCAAACCTCTCTCAGGCCGCAGATCGGACTGGTGTTGGGCTCAGGCCTGGGCGCTTTTGCCGACCAACTCACCGAATCCGTCCGCATCCCTTACGCCAGCATAGCCTCCTTCCCCCGCTCGACGGCCGTCGGTCATGCGGGACAGATGGTGATTGGAAAGGCGGGGGACACTTCTGTGGCGGTGATGCAAGGCAGGGTGCATCTTTACGAAGGTTATTCGGCAGCTGAGGTGGCGTTGCCAATTCGTGTCCTGGGCCGTATGGGGATTCGCGCTCTGATCCTTACCAACACCGCGGGCGGCATCAATTTGGCCTATAAGCAGGGTGCGCTCGTCGTCATCTCCGATCATCTCAACCTGCAGGGCCAGAACCCGCTGGTGGGAGCGAATGACGAGCGCTTCGGCCCGCGCTTTCCCGACATGACCCAGGCGTACTACAAACCCTATCGCGAGGTGGCGCTCGAAGCCGCACGCGGTCACGGCAAAGCGATTTATGAAGGTGTCTACGCCGGCCTCTTGGGCCCGAGCTATGAGACGCCGGCCGAGATTCGCTACTTGCGCACCATCGGCGCCGACCTCGTCGGCATGTCGACCATCCCGGAAGTGATTGCTGCTCGCCATATGGGAAGCAAAGTCCTGGCGATTTCCTGTGTGACCAACATGGCGGCGGGGATTCTCGATAAGCCGCTCGATCATGCAGAGGTTCTCGAAACCGCCGCCCGGGTACAGGGTGATTTTGTGGCGCTGGTCACGGCGGTATTGCCCAAGATTGCCGACGACATTGCCGCGACCGAAATAACCCGTTGAGCACGAGGAGTGACGATTTCTCGAACCTCGTCGGAGCGCCGCTTCGAATCCGACCGGTCCGTAGGGTTGAAAATTGAGGGCAGGTCGAGGCCGGTGGGGATCACTTTCCCGCGCTGGGGATAAAGATCGGCTGCGGCGGTTGAATGCCGTAGATTGCGGCGAAGTTTCCCTGGTTCACCGCCACCCCGAGCCTTCCGCGAGAATCCAGGTAGAGTAACGGTTCCTTCAGGGGCACATCACTGAACGTGTGCACGAAGGGAAGATTCATCGTCTTGTTGCCCAGCTTGATGGCTACCGTTTGGCCGTACCCGTAGCCCAACTTCAGGAATTCTTCTCCGCTCACATTGGTAACCAGGTTGCCGAAAGGACCATCGGTCGCGATCACCGCCCCGCTGAGACCGCGGTCATCCCGGTGCGCGGCGGTCAGATTCAACCGAATCAGTTTGCTGGTATCGAGTTCGGGACCGACTTGGGCCCAATCTTCGCCGTGCGCAAGGTGCGCGCCCACGGGGGAAAAAATGTCCCGTCCGTGAAACGTGGATGACAATCGAGTGCCGATCATCCAAGCTGGATTCGTGATTTCGCGCGCCGCTTCCACGCCATCTCGATCTTCGACAAGAGTCATCAGACCGTTATCGGGAAGGACGAAAAACTGACCACGCTTCGATTTCACCACGATGGCTTTGCGTGCGCTGCCAACCGTAGGATCAATGACCACGACGAAGACGGTGCCCGCCGGGTAATAGGGCGTGGCACCATAGAGAAATCTCGCCCCATCCACAATGGAGAACGGCGTAACCTGATGGGTGAGATCCACGATGCGCAACTCGGGAGCAATGGAATACATGACTCCTTTGCAGATTGCGACCGAGTCGTCGATCACCCCGAAGTCGGTCATGAAAACGATGGTGGGCTTCGAATGAGTCTCTGTATCCGCGGACGAGTGGATTCGAGCGAAAGCAAGCAAACAAGCCAGGG